>VXMQ01000042.1 GCA_009841015.1 Candidatus Palauibacter denitrificans
CGATCACATGGGACCAGATGCGCGTGGGGTTCGTCCTCATCGTCTCCCTCGTCCTGCTCGCGTTGTGCGTGCTGTTCGTGGGCCGGATCGGGGACGTGTTCGGCGAGCGCTATCAGTTGGTCGCGCTGATGGAATCCGCCTCGGGGCTCCGCCCCGGAGCCCCCGTCCAGGTGGCCGGACGGGGCGTTGGCCAGGTCGAACGCGTGGAGTTTATCGCCCCGGAGGAGCGGGGTGACTCCGAAGCGGCGGTCGCGGTCTGGCTCGGGGTCAACGTCGACGTCCGGGAGCAGATCCGGCGCGGCTCGCGGGCCCGCGTGCGGACGCAGGGACTGCTCGGCGACCGTCTGATCGACATCGAGCCGGGATCTCCCGATTCGGCAACTCTCGTTCCGGGAGACACCATCGGAACGGCGCCGGCGCTGAGCTACGACGAACTCCTCGGCCAGGCGGCCGAGGCCGTCCTCGGTCTCACCCAGCTTTCGAACGATCTTTCCGCCACGCTGGCGCGCGTCTCGAGCGGCGAGGGTTCGCTTGGACGTCTCCTCGTCGACGAAACTCTCTACGACGGCCTCGTCGACCTCAACGAGAATCTCGCGGCCGTGCTGGGGCCGATCGCGGGCGGGGAGGGCTCTCTGGCCCGCCTGCTCGAGGATCCGGCGTTGTACGATCGCCTCGTGTCCTCCACCGCCCGCTTCGATACGGTGACGGCGGCGCTGGCGGCCGGCGAAGGGACCCTCGGGCGTCTGCTGGCGTCGGACTCCCTGTATCGCGCGATCGCGTCATCCGCGGCCCGGGCCAATTCCATTCTTGGTCGCATCGAGGACGGCGAAGGAGCGGTCGGGCAGCTCATGGGCGATGAAACGCTTTACGAGGAGTTCCTCAAAGTCGTGGTGGACCTGAACGCGTTCCTGGCCGAGGTGCGGGCCAACCCCGGCAAGTTCATTCCGCCGATCCGGGTCTTCTAGTCGGCAGGCCCGCCGGCGACCGCTAGAGGTCGTGCAGCGTTTCGAAATCGACGACCTCGAGCTCGCGCGCGCCGGCGGGGAGCCTCACGCTCACGAGTTCGCCCTTCCTTCTCCCGAGGAGCGCCCGGCCGATAGGCGATTCCATCGAGATGTCGTTGTTTTCGATGTCGACGTCGTCGCCGATCGTGAGGTTGAACGATTCGATCTCGTCGTCTTCCAGGTCGCGCACCGCGACTCTCGAACCGAATCCGACCCGATCCGTCGGGATGTTCTCGATATCGAGTTCTCCGAGCTGCGACATTCGGCGTGCCAGGTAGTCGAGCCGCGCCCGCACGAAGCCCTGCCGCTCGAGGGCGGCGGTGTACTCGGAGTTCTCCCGCAAGTCGCCCTGGGCAACGGCCTTCTCGATCTCTTTCGGGAGGATGACGTTCAGCTCGTGGAGGAGCGTTTCCGCTTCGTCCCCGATCTTGCGCTGCAGCTCTTCGATCATCCGGACCTCCTCGACCCGTCGACGGGCCGGCCGCCCAAAAAAGCCGAGGCGCTCCCGGAAAGGGAGGCGCCCCGGGCGGAGCACTGCACTGATTGAAATAATGGAGGCGGCGGGAATCGAACCCGCGTCCGCGAGCCCATCCACCACGGCATCTACGTGCGTAGTTCGTGATCATGTCTCATCTCGCGAGGGTTCACGAACAACCCCTTGCGAAACCAGCCGTGTACGCGGCTCTCGCCGTGCTCTCATCACCCGCGGCTCACGGCGCGCCGGGGCAACCAGCCCGATTCATCGACGTCCGTCGGGAGGTCCTCGGGCCCGGACCTCTCGGGGACGGGCTACGCGATTTTACGCAGCCAGAGCCAAACCGTCGTTGGCACTTGAAGGTTTCCCGGTGTTTAACGAGGCCCCGGGCACCTCGGCACGCTTCCGCGGCTTCCGGTTCACGCGTCGAAGCCGTGTCGCCCCCTGATACTCGCAAAGGCTACCCCACACGGTCGTTTATCCCGGCGTGCGGCGCAAGTTCCGGGAGCGGCCCCGGAGGTTCTTTGACAGCCGGAAACCGGCACGGGTATACTCGGGGTTTGCCGGGTCCGGCAGCGCCGGCGCCCGTTGATTCGATATGCGCCCCGCGCTCGCGGGGAGGAGACATAGATCCAGGTGCAGCTTCGAGAATTTTTTGTCCCGTCCGCCATCAAACTCGACCTGGCGGCCGAGACGAAGGATGAGGCCCTGAAGGAACTTGTGTCGTGCATGGGTCTCGACGGAAAGTCCGAAGGAATCCTCTACAAGATGTTGAAGCGGCGAGAGAATCTCGGTTCGACCGGGATCGGCCGCGGCATCGCGATCCCGCACTGCCGTTCGCTCGTCGTGACCCGGTTGAGGGTCGCGTTTGGCCGCAAGCTCTCGGGTCTGGACTTCAAGGCGATCGACGAGAAACCCGTGCGGTACGTCTTCCTCATCGTCGCACCGCCGCTGGAGGTCTCGAATCAGTATCTCCCGGTGCTGGGCAAGATCGCGCAGTTCGGCAAGGAGGCCGATGTGCCGGAACTGCTCGCGGAGATATCGAGCCCCGAGCAGTTCATCGAGTTGCTCGATGCGAAGGATCTCTAGTGGACCAGCAACTCGAACTGCTCCTTGAGATCCAGGACCTGCGGATGCAGCGTCGAGGTCTCACGGACGGCACGCTGACCGACCTCGAGGCGGAGGTCTTCGACATCAAGATCGAAGACGCGATCCGATCGCTCGACGAGAAGGTCGAGCAACTGGCGCAGAAGCTGACACGTGGTATCAGGGAGCGCTACCGCCGCATCGCCGACAAGGCGCCGCGAGTCGTCGCACCGGTCATCAACGGCATCTGCTACGGCTGCTTCGTGGCGGTTTCCACGGCCCGAGCGTCCGAGGCGGATCGAAATCTCCGCGTCGAATCGTGCGAGTACTGCGGCTGCTTCCTTTACCACGTCGGCTGAACACGGGTTGCGCCTAGCGGGGGGGGCGGGCGAGGACCCTCCCTTCCGCGGTTCGCCGGGTCACGCCTTCCCGGTCCAGGTATTCGAGAAGCGGGATCAGGTACTTGCGGGAAAGCCCGAACGTTTCCTTGAACCGGGCGGGCGGGACCGGCGCGCCGTCGGCGAGCAGCTCTCTCGTACGCGCCTCCATGTTCTCCAACGCCCCGACGGCGACGTGCAGTTCGGGCGTGACCGCCTTCGTCGTGCCGGATTCCTGCAGCAGCCGCAGGAGGTCGTCAAGCACGGCGCGGCCCAGGCGCAGCTGCTTCCCCAGCTCCGTGACGAGTGGTGGCTGCAGTCCGGCGGCTTCTAGCGTCACAGCGAGTTGCGCGCGCCCCTCTTCCTCCTCCGGAGTGAGACGAGGCGCATGGTCCGGAAGCGCCAGCTGCGGCCCGCTCTCGAGGAGACGGCGATCGGCAAGCAGTCGGCGCACGGCGGTCTCCGCCAGTTCGAGGTCGCAGATCGGCGCCATCGCGGAGCGCACCGCCTCCTTCGACACTCCGGGGGCCCGGCGGTCCGCGGCGTGGAGCCGAGCCATGCTTTCTTCCACGGCCTCCATGGCCTCCGCCACCGCGTCAGCCGCAAACCAGCGGTCGCGGATGCGCACGCAGCCAGCCTCCCCCGCGGCCGTCTCGAGGGTGGGGTTGCGCCGCCCGAGGAGGATCGATGATGTCGCGACGGGAAGCCCGCGCAGGCCTTCCAGGGCTACGGCCGCAGCGATCGCGTCCGCCGGGGCACCATCGAGAATTCGCCGCCAGGCTGCGGTCCGGGCCGGCCAGTCGGGCGGCGGATTCAGTTCGGCCACGCGGATCCCGCCGATCGTCGTCACCGGCGAGTAGAAGCGGAGGATCGCCCGGTCGCGGGTCCGGGCGAGGAGCGGCCCCTCGAGGGCGAGCACGGCCCAGGCGGTCGCCCCGGGTGCGACGGGCCGACGGTCGGCCGTTTGCAGCCGGGCCATGACTTCGCCGGTGCCCAGGTAGACCCTGAGGCGCTGTCCGTGGCGGAGGGGGCGGTCGCGACCTCCGAGCGCTCGCACACGCACACCGAGACGCTCGCTCGACGTCCACTCGGACGGGTCCACGAGCACGCTGCCCCGCTCCACCGCGGCTGGCGCGACGCCGACGAGCGCGACGGCGCACCGCCGGCCGGCGGTGACGCGGCGACGAGGATCTTCGTGCACCTGGAGTGCGCGCACCCGGGCCGAGCCGCCCCCGGGGAAGACGCGCACGGTGTCCCCCACGCTGACGGACCCGCTCCACACGGTGCCGGTCACGACGGTCCCCGTACCCCGGATCGAGAAGGACCGGTCGACGGGGAGCCGGAAGCGGTCGTCGACGCTGCGGGCGCGGATCCCCGCCGCCGACCTGCGGAGCGTGGCCCGCAGCGTTTCGATTCCGTCGCCCGTGAGGGCGGATACGGGCACGATCTCCCACGACGCCCGGGCGGGGTCCTCGTCCAGCAGTTCACGGGTCGTCTCGCTCGCGAGGTCGAGCCAGTCCTCATCCACGCGGTCACTCTTCGTGAGCGCGACAACCCCTCGCCGGATATTCAGCAGGCGCGCGATCGCCATGTGCTCGTGCGTCTGCGGCATCGGACCCTCGTCCGCCGCCACGACGAGGAGGAGGACATCGATGCCCGTAGCCCCGGCGAGCATGTTCTTGAGAAAGTCCTCGTGCCCCGGCACGTCCACGATCCCCGTCTCCAGGCCTGGATCGAGGTCGAGCCGCGCGAAGCCGAGGTCTATCGTGAGCCCCCGTTTCCGCTCCTCCAGCCAGCGGTCCGTCTCGACCCCCGTCAACGCCCGCACGAGGGCGGTCTTGCCGTGATCCACGTGGCCGGCCGTCCCGATCACGATCCCGCGCCGATCGCTCGCGCCCTCGCTCACCGCATGCTCACCAGGTTGTGCACGGGTCCTTCAGCCCAGCCGACTCAGAAAAGGTAGAGACTTCAACTGTGCTCCCTCCGCCACGTGGTGTCGGATGAACTCGGCCAGCCAGCGGCCTTGGCGGTTGTTGGCGCGGCTCCGTTCCGCCGCCCCGCCGGACACGAGGATCCGAAGGGCATCGAGCTCTCCCCGATCGAGTTCGGGCCCGACCGGACCGCAAGAGCCGCAGCGAAGCCCGCCGGCCTCGAAGTCGAAGCGCGCGCCCGCCGCTCCGATGGGGTTCCGGCAGCCGACGCAACGTTCGATCTCCGGGCGGAACCCCAGAGCGTTGACCACGCCCCAGACATACTCGAGCCCGCCGGCCGACGCCCTCTCCCCGACGCGGCCGTGGAGCCCGTCGAGACCCTCCGTCAGCGTGCGGTACAGCCCCGCATCGCTGTGCTCCGGAGCGAGGCGCATCACGAGTTCGCAGAGGACGGATGCGATCGTGAAGAGTTCGATCGAACGATCGAGTCCCCGCCGGTCCCGGATGAGTTCGAAGTTGGAGAGGGTATGCAGGTCGCGTCCCTCTCGGCTGTAAAACGTCGCATCCCCTTCCACGAACGGTTCCAGCAGGCCGCCGAAACGGCTTCGAGGGCGCAGAGCTCCGCGGGCGAGCGCCGAACAGGGGCCAAGTTCCCACGTCATCAGGCGCAGGATCTTGCTGGTTTCGCTGTACCGGTACGTCTGGAGGACCACCGCCCGGGTCGTTACGAGTCCCAATCGCCCCCCTGGTGTCGTGGCAAGACCTTGCGTCCGCGCCGAGAGCGGTGAGGTGCTCGCCCGGACGCGATCAGTTGGGACGAAGCAGGATATCGGTTGTTCCCGCCCCGATCGGCGTCTCGTCGATGAACTCGCCCTCGTCCGAGAGGAGAACGAGACGTCCCGGGCCCGCGGTCACGTAGGTGGCGCAGAGGATCTGGCCGTCGAGAAATCCGGCCGCAATCCGGCAGCTGAGGTTGGAGCCGTCGCGGTCCCGCGGCTGGATCGGGTTTTCCGGCCCGTTCACCCATGCGCGAACCGCGAAGCTGAACGTCAGCACGTCCGTTTCCGTCGCTCCGACACCCTTCGTCCGCACGACGTAGACGAGCCCGTCCCGCCCACCTTCCATGGAGACTCCGTTTCCGCCAAGGGTGTTCACATCCTGTATGCTCCGGGCCAACATGTCGATCTCGACCAGATTCCCGCCCACCGGCGAGGTGGCGGTCGCCGGATCGACTCCCCCGCCGGCCAGCAGGAGCATGTTGCCTTCAAGCACGATGGCATCGGTGACGCCGATCATGCCTTCCGGGAGCCTCAGTTCGTCAAGGTAGTTTCCGCTGCCGAACTCGTGCAGGACGACGCGGGGCGGGCCGAGCGGCTTTCGTCCGCCGTCCTCGTCGTCGAGGTTGCCATCCACGGAGACGAGGAGCTGCCCCGCCGGGATCACCCTCTCCACGAAGGTGCCGACCGCCTCGACGGCGATCTGCGCCATCGGAGTCCCCGGGAAAGCCACGTACACCGCGTCGAGGGCCCGGGCGGGAATGAGCGCGCCCACCGCACCGCCAACATCGAAGATCACGGTGGGTTTACCGGGGTCCACGACGGCGTTGTTCGGAAAAACGGCCGTCGTTCGTTCGTCCGTGGAGAAGGACCCGAAGAGGACCTTGCTTCCCTCCGGAGAGTCCCACGCCGTCACCCAAAGATCATGGATGAAATCCGCCGTCTGGCCTCTGAAATCCGTCCCCAACTGGATGTCGCCACCGAAGGGGACGATCTCGCCATCGATCCGGTTGAATTGCTGCAGGGTCCCCGAGATCGAGTTGAGAACGGCAAACTCCGAGCGGTCGGGACGTGCGACGCCGGGGCCATCCGGTCCCATCCCGTTCGAACCGCCGCACCCGGCGAGGACCGCCAGCGCCCCAATCCGTATCCAGCTACGTCTCCGCATGATCCGCTCCTCTGCTGCCCAACCCTGTGCGGCCCGCGACCGGTCGCCGACCGGGAGCCATCGGCGCCCCGGCGGTTGGGTGCTTCACGGCAAGGTCCGCTTGCGGGTCCTGAACGGCAAGCGGACGCCACCCCACCCCTTCGGGCCCGGCGAGCTTCCGCCAGAATAACGTTTAGAGGGCCTCCATCGGCCACGACACGCCCTTCGCCGCCTCCGGGCGACGGGCAGAAACGGCGCCCCGTGTCGCGTCCGTCAGGGCTCGAAGCGGCCGAAGTCCTCCGGGTCCAGTCCCTTCAGGTAGTCGCTCAGCGGCTCCTCGGGGGCCCGGGATGGCCCGGTCCCGGGAGACGGGGCTTCCCCGTCGGCCACTCCGGTCTCCTCAATCTCGAACGCGCTCGCATCGAGGAGACTCTCCACCGCATGAATCGGGACGCCCGCTCGCAGTGCCAGCGCGATACTGTCGCTGGGACGGGCGTCGATGGAGATGAACTCGTCGTCTCGCCGGAACACGAGGGACGCGTAGTAGGTGTTGTCGACGACCTTGGTGATGAGTACCCGGACGAAGGTGCTGTCCAGCCCGCGCACCACGGCGTTGAAAAGGTCGTGCGTCAGGGGCCGCGTGAACTGGACTCCGGCGAGCTCCATCGCGATCGCCGAGGCCTCGCCGGGTCCGATCCAGATCGGGAGGAAACGCTCGCCGTCCTTTTCCCTGAGAATGACGACGGGGGCGCCCGTCGTCTTGTCGAGTCCGAGGCTGGCCACGGCGACCTCCCGCATCCCGGACTCCGTCATGCCGCCTCCCTCCGGGTCCTGTCCGAACGCCTACGCCTAGCCGGCGAGGGCATCGGTCCGGTCGGTTCTCTCCCACGAGAAGGCATCGCCTTCGGGCTCGCGGCCGAAATGCCCGTAGGCGGCGGTCCGGCGATAGATCGGCTTCCGGAGTCCGAGCCGCTCGATGATCGCCCGCGGCCGAAGGTCGAAGACCTCCGTCACCCGGCGTGCGAGTTCGTCGTCGGGCCGGCGCCCCGTGCCGAAGGTGTCGACCATCACGCTGACCGGTTCCTCGACCCCGATGGCGTAGGCGAGCTGGACCTCGGCCCGCCGCGCGAGTTCCGCCGCCACGAGGTTCTTCGCGATCCAGCGCGCCGCATATGCCGCCGAGCGATCAACCTTCGACGGGTCTTTCCCCGAAAAGGCGCCGCCCCCATGCCCCCCCCCGCCCCCCGACGGGGGCGCGCAGGGATTCCGCCCCGGGGGGCCCCCCTC
>VXMQ01000104.1 GCA_009841015.1 Candidatus Palauibacter denitrificans
CGCCCGGCAAGGGGGAGATGAGCCGGGCGGTGGACGGGAGTCTGGAGGCGCTGGGGCTGGAGGGCCACGAGGCGCTGATCGTCGCCCATGAGGACACCGAGCATCCCCATGTCCACGTGATCGCCAACAGGGTCGATCCCGAGACCGGGAAGGCGGCGACGCTGGACAACAGCAAGCTTCGGCTGTCGCGCTGGGCCGAGGGCTACGAGCGGCAGCAGGGCCGGATCCGGTGCGAGAGGCGGGTCGAGAACAACGAGCGGCGGCGGGCGGGCCGGGAGGTGGTTCGCGACCCGTCGGAACGGCCGCGCCATTGGGCGCGCGTCCGGCGCGAGGGGATGCAGCCCGGGCGGGCGCGGCGAGCCAGGAAGCCGCGCCGCGAGGATCAGGTCGACTTGGAGGCATGGCGGCATGGCGAGGCGGAGGCTTGGGAGACGGTCGCGGACGGGCGCGAGTACAGCTTCCAGCACCTTGAGGCCCGGGCGCGGAAGGAATGGGCCGAACTGCACAAGCGGCAGGAGGAGATGCGGCAGAGGCTCGACCGGGAGAGCCGCACCGTGCTCGGGCGGCTCCGGATCTGGCGGCTCGATCGCTCGCTCAGGGAGTTGGCCGGGGCAGTCCGGGGCCGGGAGGACCTGGTCGAGGGCTGGCGCGAGGATCTCGACCGATACCACAAGGGCGAGCGAGCCGCCTTGGGCAAGGCACACGGCGAGAGCGCCCGGGAGATCGAGCGGAAGGTGCAAGGGAACTACCGAAGGGGGCTGCCGAACGCGGAGCGTTGGGCGCGGGAGAAGAGGGAGCGCGAAGGGACATGGGGGCGAGCGCGCGGCCCGAGCATCACCCGCATTGTAACGCCGCCGCCCCGGCCCCGAGGCCCCGAGCGTGGCGGTTTCGAGCGATGATCCGCCTCGAAGACGAAACGGAACAGCGGTGTAACTTCGAGCACGTTGGCGCACGAGAAGTCGGCGTGTGATCATCTCCGGTCGAGCGCCATCAGGTCAAGGAGGAGGTTGTGGAGGAAATCGTGGGATGGATTGAACCTCACGTTGTTGCCGTCATCGTGGGTGGAGTACTTGGATGGGCCGGAAAGCCCTGTCAGGTCGGAAGAGATTCCGGGAACTCGAAGAGTTCAAGCGAACGCACGAGGTCCGCGTGTCGGTGATTGAACGGCTAATCCCGTCACTCAAGGGCGAGGCCCCCGAAGCCAGCGAACGGTGGACGTTCGATAGCCACGCAGGTGTAATCGTGTTCAACTCGACGCCCGAACCCATGGTTGTCAGGGTACACGACGCGCTGACGGTCATGACTGATGTTGGGGATTGGCTCCGTAGGCACGGCCTTGAAGAGGCGCTTCCCGATGCCGCCTACGGCTACGAACCAGAGTCTGAAGGTGGCCAAGAATCGTGGACCGAGGACCTGGATCGGAAGATCAGCGATCCGGGCCCTCAGGAGGACTAATCCACCCGCGTTAGGATGTCCGCTCGGTGCGGGCCTCAGGTCGATCCCGTGGCTGTCCGCCGAAACGCGTTCCGACCTCGATGCACTGCGGATGGCGGTGCTTCCCGCGTCCCGCAACCGCCATCGCCGCCTTGCGGCTTCCTCCTCGCAACGAGGGACTCATCGTGGGACGTAGGTCGCAGTTGAGTTCGTAAATCTTTATTGATAAATAATATACGAAGCCACTAAAGCGGAGGGGGTGGGATTCGAACCCACGTGGGCTTACGCCCGCCGGTTTTCAAGACCGGTGCATTCAGCCGCTCTGCCACCCCTCCGGACGACGCGGTTGCCCGCGTATCGAGGCTCCCCGCGGGCGCGTCGCGCCGAGGGCAAGGTAATGCGCCCGGCGCCGCGATTCCATTAAACGTCGGGCGGTTCAGGTGTCGGGGGGGAGGGTGATTCGGTAGCGGACGACGCGCTGGATGCCCAGGTCGTCGCGGCTGACGGCCCACACGTCGTCGCCGTCGAACACGGGGAAGGGGTTGGCGGAGAAGTCTTCGGGCGGATTCACGGCTCCCAGGTAGGTCCCGTCGGCTTCGAACACATCGAAGCGGAGCGGAGACCGCCACACGAAGGGCGTGGAGAACGGGCTGTCCGGGTCGTGGTCCTCGTTTTCGACCTCCTGCGACTCGGTGGCGACCCGCACCCATAGCCGGCCGTCCCGTCCGGGGTAGAGCCCGGTGAAGGGCGGCTTCGTGTCGGGGATGGAGGGTCCATCCCACGTCCAGCCCGGGACGGTCATGCCGATGCCGCGCTCGGTCTGGGCGCGGGCCTGATCCGCCTCGCGGGGGAAGACGCGGGCGGGCTCGTGCGTGCGCTCGATTCGGAGGACGCCGTCCGGGACCTCAAGATCGATCGCATAACTCGACGAGATTCCGCTCGCGAAGTGACCGCTGGGGTGGACCACCCAGATCGCTCGCGGCGCGAACGGGACTCCCCATATCGCCATGGCGCCGTCCCCCGTCTCCCCCCTGACGGTCTCGGCCTCGAAGTCGCCGTGCGGCGGCGCGACCGTGTCGCGGGGCGTTCCATCGGGGTCGAAGACGGCCAGCAGGTCGTAATCGAACCCGTCGGGATCGGAAGGGTCCCGGGCCGCGACGTATGTCCTCCCCCGATCGTCCGTCCACAGCGAACGGGTCGAATGGAGGGTCGTGACATAGGGCCATTCCTCCAACGACTCCTCTTCGGGGCCGTAGACCTGGAGGCGCGCATTGCCCGGATCGCGCACGACGACCCTCCGGTCGGGGAGCAGGGCCATCGCCTCGGGTTGCTGCAGCTCGCCGGGGCCCTGTCCGGGCCCTCCCAGGGTCCGCACGTAGCCGCCCTCCGGGCCGAACATGCGGACTTCCCGGGCCTGCTGGTCGAACACGTAGACGTTGCGGTCGTCGTCCACCGCGATGGACCCGATGCGGCCGAAGAGGTATTCGTCGGGGCCCTCGACCTCGCCGATCGACAACTCCGGGACGAGCGCCGCGTCCCCGCCCCACACGCTCCCCGACAGGGTGCGAACGACGACCGTGTCGCCGATCCGGTCGGTCACCACCTGCGGACCGAGCGCGACCTCCGTGCCGGTGCCGCAGGCGGCGAACGCCACCGAGAGCACCGCGAACCATGAAACTCTCATCGCCTGCATCGCTTGCCTCCTGGACTGGACGCGCGAGAGCGCCCTCCTCGGACGCGTGAGGGCGCCCCCCGTAGAAACTACCGCCCGAGGATAGGTTGTCCGGCGCCGGGGCGACCGGCACCTTCGAGCTTCGAATGGAAGCATGGCCTCAGATCGGCGGCGCCTCCGCGGGCGGTCGCGCGAAGGGAGAGACGAGATGACGAGGATCGGACGCGGGAACGCCCGCATCGGAGCCGTGTTTGCGCCGGCGCTCGTAGCGCTGGCCGCGACCTTCGGCGCTGCGGAGGCGCAGGAGTCCTGGCTCGTCGGGACGTGGGAGGCCACGGCGGAGATGGCCGGCGTGGCCGGGGCTCCCGCCATGTCGATGACCTGGACGGTCGAGATGGCGGAAGATGGCACCTACGCGGGAAGCTTCACACTCGCCGCGGCGGGACAGAGCCGAACCGAGGAAATGTCCGACATCTCGGTCGACGGAGACGCCTTCGGCTTCACGGTGCGCGTCGAGGAGCAGGGGCAGGCGGGCGAGTTCGTCTTCGAGGGGACGATGGCGGAGGACGAGGTCAGCGGCACCTTCGAGGCGGGTCCGGAAGGGATGCCCGCCATGATGACGGGGACCTTCACCGGCGCCCGGGCCGAGGGAGACGGCGCCTGACGAGCGCAGCCCGCGCCTGACGCCAGCACCCGTACCGGGAAGAAGCGGGCGACCGGTCTCGAACCGGCGACCTTCAGCTTGGGAAGCTGACGCTCTACCAACTGAGCTACGCCCGCGCGGCCGCATGTTGCGGCTGCCGTACGTCGTTGCGGCTGCTGCGTGCTTCAATGGGGCGGGAGGGACTTGAACCCCCGACTTCTGCGATGTGAACGCAGCGCTCTGGCCAGCTGAGCTACCGCCCCGAACGGTCCCCTCAAAGGGCCAGCGATGTTACCCCGCGACCCCGTCCCGTGTCAAAGCTGCGGGCTGCGGGTGCAGGCGGCCGGTGCGCGCCCCCCGGCGGATCTCCCGGCGGGTCAGGCGCGCCAGGGGGCGAGCAGCTTGAAGAAAGCGTCGGAGTTGTCCTGCACGAACTCCTTGAAGCTCTTCTCGGTGTTGGCCCGCGTGGAGATGTAGCACTGCTGGCACGTGTTCTGCTTCGTGAACTTCTCCAGCATGTCCTCCTGCCGGTCGAAGTACGCCATCACCATCGCGCACGGCGTGAGCCGTCCGTCCGGGTTGATGACGAGGAAGCGGCGTCCCGCCTGGCATCCGGAGATTCCTCCCTCCGTCAGGAACCGGTGGAATTTCCACAGCACGCGCGGCGTCGTGTAGACCGGATATCCGGCGTTTCGCAGGTCGATGACTTCCTGCAGGCTGTCCGCCAGTCCGTCCAGTCCATCCCCCTCGATGAGCCCGTCCCGGTCCTGCACGCGCAGGTGCGTGTAGACGGAGAAGTTGATCGGCACGCCCCAGTCGTTCGCGACGCGCACCATGTCTCCGATGTCCCGGTAGTTCCACGCGGTGATGCACACGTTGAGCAGGATGTCGTCCGTGTCCGTGCTCTGGCGGCGGATCTCGGGGACCACGCGGGCCATGCGGTCGAACAGGCCGGGAATGCGGCGGAACTCGTCGTGCCTTTCGTCGGGGAAGTCGAGCGAGGTGGAAAGCTGGTGCATCCCGCTGTCCTTGAGACGGAAGAAGCGCTCCGGCGTGAGGTTCGACGCGTTCGTGACCACGATCATCCAGGGCAGGCCGCCCTTGTTCGTCATCGCGTCCACGATGTCGTACACGTCTCCGCGCGCGAGCGGTTCCCCTCCGGAGGCATGGGACACGACCGGCCGAAGCTCCCGGCAGATCGCCGCGTACTCCGCGGCTCCGAGGCGCTCCTCCTTGATCGGTCCGCCCCAGTTGCAGTGCCAGCAGTTCGCCGTGCAGGCGTGCGTGATCTCGAACGAGACGGAAAGCGGCTTGTTCTGAATCCGGTTCCGGATGCCCCGGGCGAGCATGCGCGCGGCCATGGCTCCGGAGATGTTCGGCATCCGCTCAACCCTGCCCGGTGTCTGCCTGGTGTCTCGCCTTCCAACGCTTGACCCCCTCGGGGATGGCCTTCACGAGGTACATCGCGAAGACCACGGCCACGCACGCGATCAGCACCCAGTTCGGGATCGGAATCGTGGCTCCGAGGAGAGCGAGAAGGTAATAGCGGGGAAAACGGGCGACCACCAGCGCCGCGACCCACTTCCACATGGGATACTGGACCGAGAACGCCAGGAACTTGAAGGGGAAGAAGGGGATGGGCGCGAAGCCGGTCGCCACGATCGTGGCGAAGGGCCACCTCATGAACCAGGAGATCGCCGTCCGGTAGAACCTCTTGCGCTTGTATGCCCGGATGTTCTGCAGGTTCAGGAGGGGGACGAAGACGAGGTGGTCCATGACCCCCGCAATCGCCGTACCCAGCGTGGCCCACGCCGCGGCGAGCCACAGGTCCGCGACCTTCCCGAAGTAGATGAGGACGGGCTCGTGGGGGAAGACGGAGATCGCCGTGTTGGCCGGGATGGAGTAGAAGGCGAGATACAGATAGCTGTCGGACCGGAAGTCGCGCAGCAGGAGGATCGACGTCGTGAGGCCGATCGCGATCATCAGCCCGCCGCAGATCCAGACGGCGGGCCCGAGGTGCGTCCGGCCCGCCGCCCCGGCTGCGCCGCCGACCGCACCGTCCGCCCCGTCGTCGACCCTGTCGATCTGGTCCTGCCCCAAAACCGCTCTCCACCGTAGCTTTGTGTCCCGCGGCATGGCCGTGTCCCGCTGAAACTACCGTCACCCGGCCCGCGGTGCTCCGGACAGGGCGCGCGAAGAGGAGGATCCGATCGGCGACCAGCGCAACGACACCCGGATGGACTGCCCGGAGTGCGGCGACCCGGTGGGGCGGTCCGATCAGACGTGTCAGAAGTGCGGCGAACCGTTGTCGTTCGCGCCCGATGAGGTCGGCGTGCACTGCGCGGTCTGCGGCGACGCGATCGGCGCCTACACCGAGGCCTGCCCGGGCTGCGGCGAGACGGGCTATCCCGCGCTCCGTCCGCGGCGCGGGCGCAAGTGGAAGGGCTCGCGCCCGGAGGGTCTGACCCGGACGTGACCGAGGGCCGCGCACGGCTCGACCGGACATGCATCGTTCTCCACGAGCCGCAGGATGTCGTCAACATCGCGCTCGTGATTCGGGCGATGAAGAACATGGGTCTCTCGCGTCTTCGGCTTGTAAACCCCGCGGAGTTCGATGCCTGGCGCATCACGGGGATCGCGCACGACACGGAGGATGTCGTCGAGCGCATCCGCATCTTCGAAGACCTCCCTTCCGCCCTCGCCGACGTGGGTTACGTCCTCGGCGCGACCGCCCGCCGCCGTTCCACCCGCCACGAGTGGTGGAGTCCCGAGGGCGCCGCGACGGAGCTGGCCGGTCCCGCCGGTGAGCGCCGGGGACGGCTCGCCGTCCTGTTCGGCCGCGAGGACCGGGGGCTCTCCAACGAGGCGCTCGACCTCTGTCACGGACTCGTGTGCATCCCGACGAACCCGGACCACACGTCGATGAACCTCGCCCACGCGGCCGTCATCATTCTCTACGAACTGCGGAAGGCGGCCCTCGGCCCGGCCGACTGGGAGGCGCGCGACCTGGCGGGCAAGCGGCGCCGTCGGACTCCGCCGGCCCTGCACGGCGAACTGGAGGAGTTCTTCGAGATCTGGGAGCGGGCGATGGGGGAGGTCGGTCTCTTCCACGGCATCGACCCGGCGCCGAAGATGCGGAGTTTCCGGAACATCTTTCAGCGCGCGGACCTCGACCGGCGAGAACTCGGCCTCATCCTCGCGGTGGCGTACGAGGTGCTGAACTTCGCCCGGAGAGAGAAGAAGCGCGCCCGCGAGCGCGCGGAGGCGGAGGCGGAGGGGGACGCCGGCTAGCGGCTAGATCCGCTGGCGCAGCTTCGAGACGAGTTCCTCGTTCGAGTCGGTCTGCCGCATGAGGCCGAGGACTTCCTGCATGGCCTCGACGGGCGGGTAGGTGCTGAGTTCGCGCCGCATCGCCTGCGCGACGAGGAGTTCGTCGTCGCTCATCAGGCGTTCCTCCCGCCGCGTCGCGCTCGAGTTGAGATCGATCGCGGGAAAGATCCGGCGGTCCGACAGATCCCTGTCGAGGACGAGTTCGCTGTTCCCCGTCCCCTTGAACTCTTCGAAGATCACCTGATCCATGCGCGAGCCGGTGTCGACGAGCGCCGTCGCGATGATCGTGAGCGACCCGCCGCCCTTGCTCTCCGGGACGCAGCGCGCGCTGCCGAAAAAGCGCTTCGGCTTCTCGAGGGAGTTCGCGTCGATGCCGCCCGTGAGCGTGCGCCCGCTTCCCTCCTCCGTCGTGTTGTACGCCCGCGCCAGCCGCGTGATTGAATCGAGGATGAGGACGACGTCCTGTCCCAGCTCCGCCAGGCGCCGCGCGCGCTCGAGCGTGATCTCGGCGACCTGCACGTGGCGCTCGGCCCGGTGGTCGAAGCTCGAGGCGGTGACCTCGCCGAGTCCCGTCGCCTCCATCTCCGTCACTTCCTCCGGACGCTCGTCGACGAGGAGGATGAGGATCGTGGAATCGGGGTGGTTCTTCGAAACGCCCTCGGCGATCGCCTGCAGAACCATCGTCTTCCCGGCCTTCGCGGGCGCGACGATGAGAGACCGCTGGCCCATCCCCATGGGGCAGATGAGGTCGATGATCCGGTTGGTGTAGTCCGGCTGGCCGCGGCGTTCGAGCCCGCACTCCAGCCGCAGACGCCGATCGGGGTGCATCGCGCTCAGGCGGTCGAACTGCCGGCGGCGTCCGAGCTGATCCGGGGGGTGGCCGTTGACGGCGTGGAGATGGCGGAGCGGGGGGCTCTTGC
>VXMQ01000023.1 GCA_009841015.1 Candidatus Palauibacter denitrificans
CCTGCCAGCTCGTCGAGAGCGGCCGGCTCCTCGGCATCCCCGTCCGCGACCACATCATCCTCGGCGACCGGGCCTACGTGAGCCTCCGCGAACGCGGCATCTGCTGAGACACCATCCCGGGCTCCCGGCCCGGCCCGCGCCGAAATCGCGCGCTGCTGCTACCTTTACAGGTTGCCCAAGCCGATGGATGGCGGGTGCGGTGTGGCGCCACACCAGGGCGGTGACGTCTCGGGGACGGAGCGCGAAGCGTGGAGAGCAGCCTCAAGCGGGAAGTCGACCGGGCCGCGCCGGGAGCGGGGCCGCGCTCGCTGCTGCCCGGGGACTTCATGAAGGCGATCGAGGGCTACGAGGCCCGCCTCGACCTCGATCTGCTCGCCCTTGCGTTCCAGTACAGTCTGGAAAAACACGAGGGCCAGAAGCGTCGCTCGGGCGAGGACTACATCCGCCACTGCGTGGAGGTCGCCAAGATCCTCATCGAGATCCGTCTCGACACGGTGAGCATCGCCGCATCGCTCCTCCACGATGTAGTCGAGGACACGGACACCACCGTAGACGAGATCCGGACGGAGTTCGGCGAAGAAATCGCCCTCATCGTGGACGGCCTCACGAAGATCTCGCTGTTCGCGTTCGGCTCAATGGCGGAGCGCCAGGTCGAGACCTACCGCAAGCTCCTCCTTTCCATGGCCCGCGACGCGCGCGTGATCATGGTCAAGCTCGCGGACCGTCTCCACAACATGCGGACGCTGGAGCACATGCCGGCCGGCGCCCGGCAGCGGATCGCACTCGAGACCCGGGAGATCTACGCGCCGCTCGCCCACCGTCTCGGAGTCGCGCGCCTGAAATGGGAACTCGAAGATCTCGCCTTCAAGTTTCTCGAGCCCGAGGGCTACAGGAAGCTCGTGAAGGAGGTCAGCGCCACGCGAGGCGAACGCGAGGAACTGATCCGACGGATGGAGGAGCCGCTCCGGGCCGAACTGGACGCCGCCGGAATCGTCTGCGAAGTCACGGGGCGCCCCAAGCACCTCTGGTCGATCTACGGCAAGATGGTGAAGCGCGACAAGCCGTACGAAGAGGTCTACGACACGCTGGCGATGCGGCTCATCGTGGATTCGGTGCGCGACTGCTACCACGCGCTCGGCATCGTGCACAACAAGTGGACGCCGCTCACGGAGCGCTTTCACGACTTCATCGCCACGCCGAAGTCGAACATGTACCAGAGCCTTCACACGACGATCTTCGGCCCCGGCGGCGCGCTGTACGAGATCCAGATTCGCACCCACGAAATGCACCGGACCGCGGAGTACGGCATCGCGGCGCACTGGCGCTACAAGGAGGGCCGGTCCGGAGACGAGGTCGACGACGAACTCGCGTGGTTCCGTCAGGTCCTGGAGTGGCAGCAGGAGACGCGCGAGCCGGAGGAGTTCATGGAGTTCCTCCGCATTGACCTGTTCCAGGATGAGATCTTCGTCTTCACGCCGGCGGGCGACGTCAAGCAGTTGCCGAAGGGGGCCACGCCCATAGACTTCGCCTTCGCCGTGCACACCGAGGTCGGGCTTCGCTGCAAGGGCGCGAAGGTGAACGAACGGATCGCCCCCCTCAGCCGTCCGCTGCGGAACGGGGACACCGTGCACATCCTCACCTCCGAGTCGCAGACGCCGAGCCGGGACTGGCTGGGCTTCGTACGGAGCAGCAAGGCCCGCCACGAGATCCGCCAGTGGATCCGCGACGAAGAGCAGGAGTCCGCAGTCCAGCTGGGGAAGGACATCATCCAGCGGGAGTGGAGGCGCCGCCGTCGCGGCAAGGTGGACGAGGCGGCCCTCGCGGCGGCATGCGAGGCGCTGGGGTACGACGGCCCCGCCGCGCTCCATGCGGCCACCGGCCGCGGGGATGTGGGACTCACGCGAGTGATGCGCGCCATCCTCCCGGAGATCATCCCCGAAGTGCCCCAGAAGAGTCCAAGTCCGCTTCACAAGCTTGTCGACAAGGTCTGGGGCGGCGGAGCCCAGGGGATTCGGATCCAGGGGATGGAGAACCTGATGGTCCGGTACTCCCAGTGTTGCCAGCCCGTCCCCGGGGACAGGGTCATCGGCTATATCACCCGCGGCCGCGGCGTTTCCATCCACCGGCAGGATTGTCCCAACGTCCTGAATCTGTCCAACGCGCCCGAGCGCCGGGTGGAGATCGAGTGGCAGGCGCACGGCGAGCGCCGGTTTCTGGTCCGCATCGTCATGGAGGGGACGGATCGCCACGGTCTGTTCGCGGACATCGCGCGCGCGGTCAGCGACACGGGCACGAACATTCAGTCGGCCGACATCAAGGGCGTCGAGGGAGGGATGCGCGGGCAGTTCGTCGTGGAAGTCGAGAACCTGACGCACCTGCAGAAAGTCATGCGCCAGGTTCAGGGCGTGAAGGGCGTGATCTCCGTCGAACGGAAGGAGTCCTTCGGAGAGAGCGGCCTCACCATCGAGTGACGCGCCGATTCGAGACCATGCCCCGCTTCGACCTTCAGCTTCCATTCGAGCCGATGGGCGACCAGCCCACCGCGATCCGCGAGTTGGCCGAGGGCGTCCGCCGCGGCGACAAGTGGCAGACGCTGCTCGGCGTGACCGGCAGCGGCAAGACGGTGACGCTGGCGGCGATGATTGCGGAAGTGAATCGCCCGACGCTGGTGATGAGCCACAACAAGACGCTCGCCGCTCAGTTGTACGGAGAGCTGCGGCAGTTCTTTCCCCGCAATGCCGTAGAATATTTCATTTCCTATTATGACTATTACCAGCCCGAGGCCTATGTCCCGGCGACGGACACTTTCATAGAAAAAGATGCGTCGATCAACGAGGACATAGATCGACTGCGGCTCCGCGCTACCTCCGCCCTCATGGAACGGCGAGACGTGATCGTCGTCGCCTCCGTGTCCGCCATCTACGGACTCGGCGATCCGGTCGGCTACCGGGAACTCATGCTCACGCTGCGCGAAGGGCAGGAGATATCCCGCCGCGAGATCCTCTCGGGACTCGTGCAGATCCAGTATTCGCGGAACGATCTCGATTTCGTGCGCGGCACTTTCCGGGTGCGGGGCGATGTGATCGAGATTCTGCCCGCGTACGAGGAGCAGGGGGTCAGGGTCGAGATGTGGGGCGACGCCATCGAGCGCATCTCCAAGATCGATCCGATGACCGGCGCGACCATCACCCGTCTGCCCGAGACGTCGATCTTCCCGGCCACGCACTACGCGACGCTCGGCCACCGGCTGGAGGAGGCCCGGCACGCGATCTACGTGGAACTGGAGGAGCGGCTGATGCACCTCCGGCAGGATGGCCGGCTCCTCGAGGCGCAGCGCCTGGAGCAGCGCACGCGGTTCGATCTCGAGATGCTGACGGAAGTGGGGTTCTGTCCCGGGATCGAGAACTACAGCCGACACCTGGACGGCCGCGCGCCCGGCAGCCGTCCCTACTGCCTCCTCGACTATTTCCCGGATGATTATGTCGTCGTCGTCGACGAATCCCACGTGTCGATTCCGCAGATCGGCGGCATGTACGAAGGGGACCGCAGTCGAAAGACGACGCTGGTCGAGTTCGGTTTTCGGCTCCCGTCCGCCCTGGACAACCGGCCGCTGTCGTTCCGGGAGTGGGAAGATCTCGTGCCGCGCGCGATCTTCGTGAGCGCGACGCCCGGCGAGTACGAGTTGCGGAGGAGCGGGGGCGTCGTCGTTGAACAGTTGATTCGGCCGACAGGCTTGCTGGATCCGGAAGTGGAAGTGCGGCCGGTCCGCGGGCAGGTGGACGACCTGCTCGGCGAGATTCGCCGGCGGACGGAACGGCGCGAGCGCGTCCTCGTGACGACGCTTACGAAGCGGATGGCGGAAGACCTGTCCGAGTTCCTCGCGGTGCGGGGCGTGCGGGTGCGCTACATGCACTCCGACATCGCGGCGATCGACCGCGTGAAGATCCTCCGCGACCTGCGGCTGGGGACATTCGACGTCCTCGTCGGGATCAACCTCCTGCGCGAGGGCCTCGATCTGCCGGAGGTCTCCCTGGTCGCGATCCTCGATGCGGACAAGGAGGGCTTCCTCCGTTCCGACCGGTCGCTCGTGCAGACGATCGGGCGCGCGGCCCGGAACCTCGCGGGGAAGGCGATTCTGTACGCCGACAAGGTGACGGACTCGATGCGGCGTGCGATGGAGGAGACGGCGCGGCGACGCGAAGTGCAGGCGGAGTACAACCGGGAGCACGGGATCGAGCCGCGCTCGATCGTGAAGTCGGTGAGGGAGATCCGGTTCTCGACCGCGGTGGCCGATGCCCGGGAGGCGCAGCCTGCCGTGCACGAACGGGAAGGCTCGTACGAGGAGCTGTCGCCGGAGGCCCTGGCCGAGACGATCGAGAAGGACATGCGCGCCGCGGCGGCCGCGCTCGACTTCGAGACGGCCGCCCGGCTGCGGGACGAGCTGTTCGAGATCCGTGCCCGGATCGGCGACGGGAAGGGGACGCGGCCGCCCGGGCTGCCGGTCTCCGCGGGGGATCCGGCATGAGGAGCGCCGTCCTGGACGAGGCGGGCCTCGTGCGCTGGGGGCGGGCAGTCGGCGCGCTCGCGGATCGCGAGGAGGTCTTCGTCGCTCTCACCGGACCGCTCGGCGCCGGGAAGACGCGGTTCACGCAGGCAGCGTGCGCGGGTGCGGGCGTGGACGAAGCGGTGACGAGCCCGACCTACACGCTCGTCCACTGGTATGCCGGCGACCGGGGGCCGGTCGGGCACGCGGACCTGTACCGGCTCCGCGATCCATCCGAACTCCTCGCCCTCGGGTGGGAGGAACTCGAAGCCCACGCGGGGGCGGTCTTCGTCGAGTGGGCGGAGCGGGCCGGGGAGGAGCTGCCGACGGACCGCTGGGAAGTTCGATTCGAGTTCAGCGGAGGGGTGGACGGCGTCGGAGGGTCCGACGGCGCCGAAGGATCTGCCGGGGGCACCGGCGATGCGCTGCGGCGGGTGACGGCGCGCGCACTGGGCCGCGTCCCGCCGGTTCCCGATCCGGGCCCGTACGCCGCGGGGGCGGAGTCGTCCGCTTGCTGAGCCTGGCGCTGGAGACGAGTACGGGACTCGGCGGAATCGCGGTGGGCCGCGGCGACACCCTGATCTCGGAATGCGCGCTGGCGGTCCGGGCGACCCACTCGGAGACCGTGCTCGACGAGGTGGATCGCATGCTCGCGCGCGCCCGGATCGGCGTCGACGATATCGAACGCGTGATCGTCGGGGCGGGGCCTGGCTCCTTCACCGGCGTGCGGATCGCGGCTGCGCTGGCGAAGGGCTGGTGTCACGCGAGGGGTGTGCCGCTCTTCGCGTATTCGAGTCTTCGCTCCGTCGCCGCCTCCGCCGGGCTGGAACGCGTTTGCGCGCTGTTCGATGCCCGGCGGGGCGAGGTGTACGGCGCCGCCTTCGCCGACGGACCGCTGGAGGCCCCGGTCCGCGGGCCGGCGGCGTGCGACATCGACAGCTGGGTCGAGGGGCTGGAGGACTGCGGATCATGGTCCTTCGCGGGGGAAGGTGCGATCCGGCACCGTGCCATGATCGAGGCTCGCGGAGGGAGGGTGCTCCCGCCCTTTCTCGGCGTTCCGCGCGCGGGCGCGCTCCTGTGGCTGGCCGAGAGGCTTCCGGGCGGCCGCATCGTGGACATCGACGCGTGGGAGCCCCGGTATGTGCGGAGTTCCGGTGCCGAACGCCAAGTCGGGCGCCGTGGCGGTTCCGGGTAGGCCGATCCTCAGGATCCGGCCGCTCCTCGAGTCGGATCTCGGGCAGGTCACGGCGATCGAGGAGGCCTGTTTCGCCACTCCCTGGTCGGAACGGACGTTCAGGAACCTGCTCAGGCGCCCCGACGCGGTGCTCCTCTCCGCCGTGTACGAAGAGCGGCGCGTTGCGGGGTACGCTGCCGTGTGGTTCGTCGGGCGGGAGGCGGAACTGGGGGATCTCGCCGTGGCCCCGAACGACCGCCGGCGCGGGATCGGGGGCGAACTGGTGGACGCCGTGCTCGAGGAAGCGCGGATCCGTGGCGTCATCCGGATCTTCCTCGAGGTGCGGGAAGGGAACCGAAGCGCGCAGGATCTCTACCGGAGCCGGGGATTCGAGATCGTCGGGCGGCGTCGCGGATACTATGCGGGCCCGAAGGAAGACGCACTCGTCATGCGGCGGTTGCTGGTCCGTTGATCGTATCCTGTTACCTTGATCCTCTTCATCATCACCACCACCATGGACCTTCGAGTCGATCATCGGGGAGGCGGGAATGGCGCGCAGTCTGAACAAGGCGACACTCATCGGAAACCTGGGTGCGGACCCGGAAGTGCGGTCGACGAACACGGGTACGCGGGTGGCGACGCTCTCCGTCGCGACCAGCCGCCGGTGGACGACGCGCGCCGGCGACCAGCAGGAGAAGACGGAGTGGCATCGAGTGGTCTGCTGGGACCGCCTCGCCGAGATCTGCGAGCGCTACCTGCGCAAGGGCGACCGCGTCTACGTGGAAGGCCGGATCGAGTACCGCCAGTGGGAGGGCCAGGACGGCCAGACGCGGTATACGACGGAGATCCGGGCGCTCGAGATGATCATGCTCGGGAGCAGCGGCGGCGGCGGAGAGAGCTATTCGGCGACGGAACCCCGGCAGGAGCGTTCGGATTTCTCGGAGTTCTCCAACCAGTCCGTCGCGGGTGAGGACGATCTCCCCTTCTGAGGTGTCCGGCGTCGCGACCGCCGGATCTCGCCGCGGCACGGATGCCCCGATGCCGGAGACGATGCGGCGCGCTCCCGTCGATGCGCTCGTTGCCGTGGGGCTCAGCCACCGGACGGCTCCCATCGACATCCGGGAGCGTTTCGCGCTCGGAGACCGGCGACGGGCGGAGTGGGTCGAGAATCTGACGGCCAGACCGGGCGTCTCCGAGGGCGTCGTGCTTTCTACCTGCAACCGGACGGAATGCTACCTGGCGGGAACCGATGCGGAGGCGCTCGACCGCCTCGGGCGCGAGGCGCTGTGTGCGGTTTCGGGTATGGGGCCCGCGGGAGACTCGTACCTGGCGACCCTCGAAGGGGCGAGCGCCGTCCGCCACCTGTTCCGCGTCACCAGCGGACTGGAGTCGCTCATCGTCGGCGAGCCGCAGATCCAGGGCCAGGTGCGGGGCGCCTACCGGGATGGACGTCCCATGGTAGGGCCCGTGCTGCACCGCCTGTTCCAGTCGGCCCTCGAGGTCGGCGGGCGCGTACGGGCCGACACGTCGATCGCCAGCGGCGTGACGTCGATTCCCGGCGCGGCGGTCGGTCTCGCCCGGAAGGTGTTCGGCTCGCTCGACGACCGCAGCGTGCTCGTGCTCGGGACCGGTGAGATGGGAAGACTCACGGTACAGTGCCTGAAGCGGGAAGGGGCAGGGCGTGTGTTCGTCGCGAGCCGCGACCCGGACCGCGCCGAGCGCGTGAGCCGGCCTCTCGAAGCGCGCCCGATGCGAAGGAGCGCGGCGCTCGAGGCGCTGGATCAGGTGGATCTCGTCATCGCCTGCACCGAGTCCGAGGCGGCCTTCCTCCGGCCGGAACAGGTCGGAGGCCCGCGAACGGGGGCGGCGCCGCTCGTGATCCTCGACATCGCCGTGCCCCGCAACGTCGACCCGCGTGTGGCGGGGATCTCCGATGTGTTCCTGTACAACATCGACGACCTGCGGCACATGGTGGATCGAGCCCGGGCGGCGCGCGAGCACGAGCGCGAGCGTGCGGAGGCGATCATCGAGCGGCACGTCGCAAGATACCGAGCCTGGCGTCGAAGCCGTCGCGCCGACCCGGCCGTTCGGGCGCTGAGGAACACGGCTCGCCAGCTGGTAGTCGATGCTCTCGCCGCCCGCACGCCGGTTCCCGACGAAGACGAAGCCCTGCGGCTGGCGAGTCAGGCCGCGCTCAACAAGGTTCTGCACGGGCCGACACGCGCCATCCGGTGGCTCGCCGAAC
>VXMQ01000090.1 GCA_009841015.1 Candidatus Palauibacter denitrificans
TTGAACTTACCTGATCTCTTGCCGTGATTCGGACCTCGGTTGCTCCGCCCGTCCGGCGCCGTGGCCGTGGCGCGCACGGCCTCGTACACGCCTCCCTGCGAGCTTCCGCCGAGCGCCAGGCGTTCCACGCCGTGCTCCGGCCCCCGGTCGTGGAAGATGTAGATGGTCCGCCGGCGCGCCGCGAAGGTGGTCGGGGAGACGAGGGCGGGGAAGACGGGGTCTTCGTTGTACTCCCGCATTGCCACGACCCACATGTCCACGCCGTGCTTCCGCATCAGCATCGGCAGGTTCGTCTCCAGCCGCTCCGCCAGCCACGCCTGCTGCGTCCGCGCCTGCTCCCGAAGCGTCCCGAACGGCCGCTCCGGCCGGTAGTCCCGCGCCTGCGCCTCCAGCTCGGTCACCGAGAACCGGACCAGCCCGGCGAGAGACAGCGCGACGGCCGCGAGGATCGTGATCTTCTTCATCTCCTGACCTCCATCATTGTCCGGCGTTGCCCCATCCTCGGTCACGGATCCTCTCGGTTCGAGCGACCGCAGGTCTCTTTCTTCCGGCAAGATCCCTCGTATAGTCTTCGAGACCACGTTATCACAGCCCCCCGCCAGCAGGGGAGGGACACATGACCCGGAAGTTCGCGAAGCCCGGGACGCTGCTGTTGCTGACGTTCATACTCGCGGAGAGCGCAGATCCCTCGATTGCCGCGGGGCAGACGCTGGCAGTGATCGGGGCGACCGTCATCGATCCGCTGGCCGAGGCACCGCTCGAGGATGGGGTCGTCGTGATGACGGACGGGCGGATCGCGGCGGTGGGTCCGGCAGGGGCCGTGGACGTTCCCGCGGGAACGTCCGTCATCGATGCGCGGGGCAGGTACGTCATCCCCGGGCTGATGGATGCGAACGTCCACCTCTACTTGAACCTCGATATCGAGACCCTCATCAAGTACGAGGGCCGCTACGACGAGATCGTGCTCGAGGCGGCGCAACTCACGCTCAAGACCGGCCAGACAACCGTATTCGACACCTGGGGGCCGCTGGCCCCGCTGGCGAAGGCTCGCGACATGATCGACGCGGGGGAGGCCCCGGGCAGCCGGATCTACTTCGCCGGCAACATCATCGGTTTCGACGGTCCGCTCTCCCGGGACTTCCGCGGCGAGGCGGCGGCCCATGTGAGCAGGGCTTTCGTGAACCGGACGAACGAGGCATGGGAACGAGGGACGGGCCGCGGCCTCATGTGGTTGACGCCCGATTCCGTGCGCGCCGCGATCCGCGAATACACGGGGACGGGCGTCGACTTCCTGAAGTACGGGTCGAGCAGCCACGTGGAGATGTATTTCATCTCCTTCTCGGAGCGCGTGCAGCGCGTGATCGTGGAGGAAGGGCACCGGGCGGGCATGACAGTCCAGACGCACACCACCTCGGTCGAGAGCCTCGACATGGCGATCGAGGCCGGGGTCGACATCATCACGCACGGCGACATCTCCGGCCCCATCGTCCCGATCCCGATGGAAACGATGCGGAAACTCGTCGAGCGGGACATCGCGGTCTCGGTGCTGCCGATCACGAAACGACGGCTGGAAGCGCTGCAGGAACACAACCCGGACGGGACGCTTACGCCCTACATGGTCGTTGGCCGCGAGAACCAGGCGCGGATGATCGAAGCGGGCGTGTCGATGCTCCTTTCAACGGACGCCGGCATCAAGCATCCGGTGTTGCTGGCGGAGTCCTCGACGATCGCCTCGGACACGGTCGACCAGCGCACGAAGCTGGGCGAGGGCCACTTCAACGCCTTGGTCGCGCTGGAAGAACTGGGGATGGAGCCGATGGAGATCCTGCGCTCCGCCACGAGCCACATCGCGCGCGCCTACGAACTCGACGGCGAGATCGGCTCGCTACAGCCGGGGATGATCGCGGATCTTGTCATCCTCGACGCCAACCCGCTCGAGGCGGCCCGCAACTACCGGTCGATCCATGCGGTGATCAAGGAAGGGAGACGGGTCGACGTTGAGGCGCTCCCCGTGGCGCCGATCATCAGCGTCCTGAAACCCGGGAACTGACCGCCCGAGAACCGATCAGCGGCTTCACCTTCCGAGGTGGGCCACCAGGTGGGCGGCGATGAGGGCGCCGTGCTCGCGGCCGTTCTCGATGAAGATCCTGTTCGCGTTGAAACCGGCGGCGATCACGCCCGCGATGTAGACGTCCGGCACCGTCGTCTCCATGGTCGCCGGATCGTGCGCGGGGATCCCCGTGTCGGGATCCGTGCGGACGCCCAGGCTGGTGAGGAGGGCGGCGTCCGGTCGCCAGCCCGTCATCGCCAGCACCCAGTCGTTCGCGACTTCGGTCTGTTCGCCCGCTTCCTCATCGACGACCGTGGCCGTGCCCGGTCCGAGCCCGACGACCCGGGAGTTCCAGTGCATCGGGATCTCCCCGCCCGCGATCCGGTTTTCGATGTCCGGGCGCACCCATGGCTTGACGCCCCGGTCCAGCGTGTCGGCGAAGTGGACCATCCGCACACGGACACCGTTTCGGTACATGTCCAGCGCCGCCTCGACGGCGGAGTTTCCCCCGCCCACGACGATGACGTCCTGGTCGAAGAAGGGATACGGTTCCCTGTAGTAGTGGACGACGCGGTCGTGCGGGCGGTTTCCTTCGAACTCCAGCCGGTTCGGCTCTCCGAACCCCCCCGTGGCGAGGACCACCGCCCGCGAAGCGATCCGCCGCTCGCGTCCGTCCCGCGTTCGGGTGTGGAGCGTGAAGGCTCCCGCTTCCCGGCGGATGGCCGTGACCTCCTCGTACTGGCGGACGCCGATGCCGTGGTGGGAGACGACCTTCCGGTAGTAGGCGAGCGCGTCGCGGCGGGTGGGTTTCGGCTCGGGAATCGTGAACGGCACGCCGCCGATCTCCAGCAACTCCGCCGTCGAGAAGAACGTCATGTAGGAGGGATAGTGCGTCAGCGACTCCGTGATGCACCCCCGGTCGAGGATCGCGTAGCTCAGTCCGCGCTCCTTCGCGGCGACCGCCACGGCGAGCCCGCACGGGCCGGCACCGACGATGATCGCGTCAAGCAGTTCAGTCTCGGCGATGGAATCCGGCATTTTCAGCGCTGCCACCCACACCTGTCAGGAGATTCGTGAGCGCGGGATGGTAAGCGCTGAACCTGGAACGGGGAACCGGTAGCGGGGAACCGCGAGAAGCGTCAGCTGCCGTCCGACTCGGCTTCGTCTCGGTGGAACGGATCGATACAGAGCGGCTGTCGTTCGGTCAGGGCACGGCGGTCTGCGGCCGGGATGGGGTCCCAATCGTCCGGCGGCGTACCCACGAAGACATAGCATGGGGGCGCCAGCACCGAGCCCCGGAATCCGGCCAGCCATCTCTCGGTTGGCTCGACCCTGGCTCCCCAGCCGTCCGCCGTCTCTTCCAGGTGGATTTGGAAATACTCCGGCAGGTTGTAATCCGAAGGCCCCCCGACCCCCGTCAATCCATCGAGGCTCCGGGCGTAAACCGCGTGGGTCCGCAGGTGGCGGTCCTGTGCCGCCATGAGGGCCTCGAGGCTCGCGATCTGACCTTCCCGCGTCAGCTCCAGACCTTCATCCGTCAGAACATAAATTGCACCGTTTCGAACCTGGACCCCGTAGTATTCCTCGACCCAACTCCAGCACACCACCTCCACCCAGCGAATGTCATGATCCGCGTGATTCCACTCCGACGGATCCATGTCCAGGGGCTGGTGATCGATGACGACTACGGTCTCCGGCATGCCGGAATCTCCCCCCACGCGCGGGTCGCACTTGAGCGGGCTGGGGGGTCCGGCGCCGCCGCCGGCCCCCGGAGTGGCGCCGGTGCCGAGGGCGCCCCCGGATACGAGCAGGAACGCGGCGAAGATGTTCGTCATGGGCGTCTCTTGCGCTTTGTTTCCAATCCAGTTCCAGGTCCCGCCCCACAAACGACCCGACAAGCGAGGTTATGACAAGCGGGCGCCGCTTGATCCCTCGGGTTCCGCGCGTGAGCTTCGGAAGAGGTCCCCACGCCGGAAGGAGTAAAGCCATGAGCACGCTTGAGACCGCATCCCCCCATCCATCCCCGGTGCAGGCGGGCGCCGACGAAGCCGCGATCCGGCGGGTGCGCGTCGACTTTGCGGCGGTGCACCGGATCATCGTGCACGAGAACATGCACGAGGGCACCTGGAACCACTTCAGCTGCAAGGTGCCGGGGCGGCCCGGGCACCTGCTCATCACGCCCGGGCAGACGCACTTCTCCCGCGTGACGGCCAGCAGTCTGGTGGAGGTGGGGCCGGACGGGCGTCCCGTGGGCGGCGAAGGCCGGCTGAACGTGAGCGCGTGGGCGATTCACGAACCCATCCAGCGCGCGCGGCCCGACATCATGTGCGCGCTCCACATTCATGCTCCGTACAGCACGGCTCTCGCCTCCATCGACGGGTGGCGACTGGATGAGCGCGGCAGCCAGAACGCGGCGGTCTTCTACGGGAACTGCGCGTACTTCGGATACGAGGGCATCGTCACGGAGGCGGACGAGGGCGAGCGCATGGTCGAAGCCCTGGGGGACAAGCGGGTGCTCTTCCTCGCGAACCACGGGGTGCTGATGGTCGGCGACACGATCGAGAAGACGATGCTGTGGCTCTACCAGCTCGAGCGCGCCTGCATGAACGAGATGCTCGCGCTCCAGACGGGCCGCACGATCCGCCCGATCCCGGTCGAGGCGGCGCGGCACAACGCCGACATGTCCGTCGAGTCGGCGGGCGAGGCGGGCTATCTCGAGGGCATGAAGGAAACGCTCGACGCCGCAGGCCAGGACTACGCCGACTGAAGAGGCTGGTAACAGAGCGGCTCGCGCTCGGCGAACTCGGCGGCCTCCGGGGGACGCGCGGGTTCCCATTCGGGCGGTGGGGTGCCCGAGAAGGCGTAGCAGATCGTGTCGGCGACTGCATCCCCAACGAACTGCGCCCAGTCCTTCGCGGTCTGAAGACGCGCGGCCCAGCCACTGGCCGTCAGACGCATGTGCACGGCGGAGAGCTTCGGCGGATTGTATCCGGTCAGGTGCTCGACCTGCCCCGCGTAGAGCCCCCGCTCCGCGAGATGCCGCTCCTGTTCCGCGATCAGGAGTTTGAGGTTCTCGAGACGGGCCCGCGCCGTCTTTTCCTCCCACTCGGGGGTGAGGGTGTAGATGACTGTGCTTCTGACGCGGATTCCCAGCTTCTCCGCCCATTGCCAGCAGATCATCTCCACGTGGTGGATGTCGTACTCCTTCTGATCGAAACCCTCGAGCGAGTGGGCGACGACCTCGTTGTCCACCATCACGATGAATTCCGGCATCCCGGGATGTACTCCCTCTCGTCGACCGCACTTCAGGTCGTCCGACACAAGTACCGCCCCCCCGGCTTCGAGGGCGCCGATGGAAAGAAGCAACAGAGTGGCGAGGTTGGGCACGAGTTGACCTCCCGAGTCGTCGGTCTCACCCGTCAACGGTTCGATTGGGGCTCCTGTGACGGAAGAACGCCGGGTTCAGGCCGGCGAGAGCTGCCGGAGGGCGCGCTCCGCGATGTGGTGTCCGATGGCCAGGCAGGCGGTCGCGGCGGGGGAGGGGGCGTTGAGCACGTTCACGACGCCGGGCCCCTCCCGGATCACGAAGTCGTGGACGAGGACTCCATCCGTGTCCACGGCCTGCGCGCGGATGCCGGAACGCCAACTCTCGAGGTCGCGCACTTCGAGCCCGGGCAGCATGGCACGCGCCTTCCGCACGACGGAGCGCCGGTCCAGCGAGCGCCACTGCTCCTCGACGGCGGCCCGCCAGTGGGCCTGCGCCAGCCGCCGGAAGCCGCGGTAGCTCAGCGCCTCGAGCGCGTCGGGCAGGCGCCCGGACAATCGGCCGTACGCCTCCCGGCCCCACGCCCAGACTGCGTTCGGCCCGAGTTCGACGCGCCCGGCCACGTTACGCGTGAAGTGGACGCCCAGATGGGGGAGCCGCGGGTCCGGCACCGGGTAGATGTGGCCCCGCACGAGCCCGGCGGCGGTTTCGGAGAGGCCCCAGTACTCGCCCCGGAAGGGCAGGACCTTGAGATCGGGCTCGTGCCCGAGGATCCGCATCACGCGGTCGACCTGCAGCCCGGCGCAGTTGACGACGACTCGGGCGGCGATGTCGCCCGGGGGACCGGCGAGCACGGTGAGGTGCCCGGAGCGGCGGGCTTCCCGCACCTCGAAGCCGGTGCGGATCCGGTGGCCCGCGCGGGAAAGATCCGCCGCGAAGGCTCGCGCCACGTCACCGAAGTCGACTGCCCCGGTGGTGGGTACGTGGAGCGCCTCCACGCCGCGCGCGTGCGGTTCGATCTCCACGATTCCGCCGGGGCCGATCCGCTGCATGGCCACGCCGTTCGCGGTCCCGCGCCGCTCGAGTTCGGCGAGGGCGGTGAGCTGATCGCGCGAGGCGGCGACGACGATCTTGCCGGTCCGCGTGGTCGGAATGTCTCGCTCCGCGCAGTAGCGAAACAGCCGCTCGGCGCCCTCGGTGCACAGCCGCGCCTTGAGCGACCCCGGCGCGTAGTACAGCCCGGCGTGGATGACGCCGCTGTTGCGGCCCGTCTGGTGCGCGGCGACCTCCGGCTCCTTCTCGAGCACGGTGAGCGAGAGGTCCGGCCGGGCCCGCCGGATCGCGTCGGCCGTGGCGAGCCCGACGATGCCGCCCCCGATGACGGCGATGTCGACCGATTTCGTCATCGGCCGCCGGTATCAGCCTCCGCTCCGACCATGCACTCCGGAGTTTCGCCGCGGACCCAGGCGGCGAGCATCTGCCACTCCGGGTCGTCCGTCGAGTCCCAGCGCCGGGGGCCGCCGTGGAAGTAGTCGCCGCCTGCCGAGGGGGCGAGCGGGTGCGTGAGGAGCCGGCTCATCATCGGCTCGCCGGGCTCCACGTAGCGGCGCGTGATCGCGAAGTTGCCGCGCGACTCCTCCTGGTTCCAGAAGTCGCGACCCTCGGGGATGTGCCGCGCGAACCCGCGCGCGCCGGTCTCGTGACAGTGGATGCACTCCACGTCGCCCGGGCGCTTGTCGAGGTACATCTTCTGGACGCAGTCACGGAAGAAGTCGAAGTCGAGCCGCGGCGGGACGGGGCGCTCCACCGGATCGGCCGCCGCGACCCAGTCGGCCATGGCCTGCCATTCCGGGTCGGATTTCGACTCGAAGAACTTTCCGCCCACATGGAGCGCCGCACCCCCGGCCGGCACCGTCAGTGCCTTCCTCAGGAGGCGGCTGCCGTCGGGATCCCCCGGCGTGACGAGGCGGGACACGACCTCGAAGTTCCGGCGGGAGTCCTCCTCCGACCAGTACACCTCACCGTCGTCCGTCTCGCGAAGCCGCTGAAGCCGCAGCGGCGTGCCCTGCTCGGCATGGCAGGTGACGCACGGCGCCCGTCCCGGGCCCCATCCGCCGCGGTCCGCGAGGAAGATGGGCTCGATGGCCTCGCGGTAGCGCTCGAAGTCGAGCGGCTCCTGGCCTGCCACACCGCCGGCGCCGGAAGCTGACGCCAGCCACGCAAGGGTGACCGCTGCCATGTACCGCCCGCACAAAGCGCGCTTTGGTGTCGGAGACGCGCCGCTCACGGGAACAGCACCGTCTTGTTGCGCTTCGGCGTCTGGCCGACGGGGATGCGGGCGATCTCCTTCATCTCCTTCGTGTCGACGACGGAGACATCGTTCGAGCCCGCGTTCGCCACGTAGAGATAGCGACTGTCCGGGGTCATCGTGAGCCAGTCGGGGATGTGGCCGACCTCGACCCCGCCCAGGTACTCAAGGTCCGGGAGCGACCACGCGTAGACGTGCCCGTTGGGCTTGCTCGTGGACCACAGCTGCCGCCCGTCCGGCGGATCGCCTGAGGCCTGAATCACGGCAGGGAATCGTCTAAAGT
>VXMQ01000053.1 GCA_009841015.1 Candidatus Palauibacter denitrificans
AGTTAGACGATTCCCTGCCGTGATTCGGACCACCTTCAGTCCGCTGGTCCGACATCGACTTCGACGGCGGGGCCATCCGCTGGCGGGCCGAGCACGACAAGTCGGGACACGAACACGTCACGCCCGTCACCGCCGAGGCGCTCGAAGTGCTTGAGGAGGCGCGGAGGTGGAACCCCGGACCGGGAGAAGCTCCGGTGCTGCCCTCGTTGAAGGATCCCACGGTGTGCATGCGCGCTTGGTCGGCCCGCGTTTGGTGGAGCAGGGCCGAGAGGCTCGCCGGGTTCGAGCGGCTGCGCGGCAGGGGCTGGCACTCGCTGAGGCGGAAGTTCGCCAGCGACCTGATGGACCAGCCGCTGAAGGTGCTCTGCGAACTCGGCGGCTGGAAGACGGCCAAGACGGTGCTGCAATGCTATCAGAGGCCCGACGAGGGACAGCTTCGGAAGGCACTGGAAGCTCGTAGAAGGTCTGTCGGCTAGATCCGCAATCGGCGGGAGTCAAACGGCTGGAATCCGTCCAGCAAATCTCGTAAGGTCAATCCCGATAGCGAGATGCGAATCCGATACCGTCCGCCGAGCGGACGAACGCCACCCGGATGGGCGCCTTGAGCAGCCAGCCTGCGAGGCGGCATAATTGCGTGCGTCCCCGGCACCGAGCAATCGGGCGACGCCATCCTGGCGGCAGTCGTAGCCCTCCAGAGAACGGAGCATGAGATGTTCCCAAGAGTGTCGACGACGGGTTTGCTTGGCTGCCTCGTGCTGGCGGCGTTCGGAGCCCCGGCGGGTCTTGCCGCCCAGGCGGACGAAAGCAATGCCGGGAACGGTGGCTTCTACCTGGGCCTGGCGTTTCCGCTCGGGCAGATGAGCGCGACGATGCGGAAGTCGGTGGACAACACGGCGCCCAACACGCTGGTGCCCGAGCCCCGGCGCGGGCAGGTCTTCGAAGACGAGGCCTCCGGAGACGCGCTCTCCTACGGGGTCGGCCTGGTCGCCGGGTATCGGAAGTCCTTCTCGGGTGGGGCCTATTTCCTGGATGCGGCCGCTGAATTGGAGACGCACGGCGGCGACGTGGAGGCGCAGTTCGCGGGCGTGGGGGTTTCGACGGAACGGAAGCAGCTGGGAGAGAGTTGGCCGGACCGGTGGAACCTGGATCCGGAAACGAGCTACGGCGTGACCCTGAGGCTCGGCGGCAGTCCGGGAGGCCTGCAGTCGCGGGGCATCAGCCTGTACGTCCTCGGCGGAATCCGCTTTGCGGGCGCACAGTTCACCAACCACTACGACGGTTGTTTCGCGACCGAACCCTGCGATCCCTCCGAGTTCCAGTCCGGCCAGGAGGACCGCGACATGGACTTCACGGTCTGGAAATCCGGGATCGGACTGGAGAAGACCTTGAGCGAGCGCATCGCGCTACGGGTCGAGGCGAGCTATTCGGTCTACGCCCGGGAGGAGTGGACCACGGAGTTCGAGGACGTGGTCGTCACCGTCCGTTCGAGCATGAAGGCAAGCGAGGCGGGACTGACCGCAGGCCTGCTGCTACGCCCCTAGGGCTATCTCTCTTCGACCAGGCGGCCGGCCAGATATTTGTGGATCACGCTCGCCAGTAGCGTCTGGTACGGCATCCCCTCTTCGCGCGCCCGCGCGTGGGCGAGATTGAAGTCGCGTTCCGTAACCCGGAGGTTGACGCGACGGGTCTTCTTGAACGTGCTGCGAGCCGCTTGACGCGCGATCGTCATTTCGCCCTCGACGCCGGTGACGGGACGCAACTCGCCCCGGTCGAACTTCTCCAGGATCTCCCGCTCTTCCCGGTTCAGTTGGTCGTTCATGGCGATTGCCTCCTCCGATAGTCCCGCGTCGCCTTCCGGCTGGGGATGATCGTCTTCAAGAAACGTGTGCCGTCCTGGGCCACTACGAACGGAACGAGGTAGAGGTACCGGTCGACGTCCACGACGTAGATCATCTGCCCCGGACATCTTTCCTGGTTTGGGTGTTTCAGCACGTCCACCAAACCTCCGCGCTCAATCGCGGAAATCACGCGCTCGAACGAGACGCCCCGCCGTTCGGCGAGTTGTCGGTTCTTCTCCAGATTCCAGTCGAAGCCGGCGAACATGTCCAATCGTCACACATTGTGTGCGTTTTGTCAACAAATGTTGCAACAGCGCGGGCGAAATCAGGGGGCTGGCCAGAGAGTTCGTCACGGCGAGAGCCCATTTGCGAGGACGCGTGGTAGTGTGTAATCTTTACACACCACACCCAGCGTACCCGGGAGGAGAACGACGTGGCTCGACGGGTCAACATCATGATGGACGAAGACTCGTGGCGTGTGCTACAGAGGCTGCCGCGCGGTACCCGCAGCCGCGCCGTGAACGAGGCCATCCGCGAGTGGTCGGATGCTTCCAGGAGACGGGACGCATCCGCCCGGATGGACGCGTTGCGAGCGCGGTTGCCCGCAGTGGAGACCGACCAGATCGTCCGCTGGATACGTGAAGAGCGAGAGCAGCGGCTTTCGTGATCGTCACGCCGGACGCATCGGTTATTCTCAAGTGGGTTCTTCCCGGCGACGACGAGCAGGATACGGACGCGGCGCTCGCGCTGCGTGACGAGGCGGCGGCGGGGGCCCTCGATCTGATCGTTCCTCAACTCTGGATCTACGAGGTGGGCAACACGCTGGCGCGGCGGTTCCCCGATGACGCCGACGCGCTCCTGGCATCCCTGGCCGACTTCGGCCTGGCGGAGGCGCGGCTTGACTCGAACTGGAGAAGGCGCGCCGTGTCTCTGTCCGTGACGTACGAAGTCGCGTTCTACGACGCGGCGTACCATGCCGTGGCGCTGGGCCTCGGCGGTGTGTTTGTCACGGCGGACGAGCGATACGTGCGTCGCGCCTCAAGGGCCGGGAGCATCTCCTCGCTACGGCTCTGGCAGGCCGGCTGAGGTGACGTTCACGACCTCGCGGCTCCGAGGTGACCTGCCAGCCTCCCTCAAGTGGGCACCATGGACTTCGAGTTAATCGCCATCGCCCTGGGAGACGTTGTCTGGATCGCCCTTGCCTTCGTCCTGGGCCTGCTGTCCAGAGCCGTCGGGCTGCCGCCCATGGTCGGGTTCCTGGCCACCGGGTTTGCGCTCAACCTGTTTGGAGTCGCAAGCGGGGAAGTGCTGCGGAAGTTGTCGGATCTCGGCATCACCCTGCTGCTGTTCACGGTCGGCCTCAAGCTCAACCTTCGGACCCTCGCGCGCCCGCAGGTGTGGGCCGTCGCGGGGCTGCACATGACGATTGCCGTCGCGGCTTTTGCCGCCGCCATCCATCTGCTCGCGCTCGCCGGCGCCCCGCTGGTCTCCGCCGTAGGCCTTTCCCAATCGTTGCTGATCGCGTTCGCGTTGAGCTTTTCCAGCACGGTCTTCGTCGTGAAGGTGCTGGAGGAGAAGGGGGCAACGGCCTCGCTGGCCGGGCGGCTCGCGGTGGGCATCCTCATTGTGCAGGACCTGGCCGCGGTCGCCTTTCTCGCGGCCTCGGCGAACGCATGGCCCAGCCCCTGGGCGCTTCTGCTTCTGTTGCTGATTCCGGCCCGGCCGTTGCTGGCGCTCGTCCTCGACCGGGTGGGCCACGGCGAAACTCCTCGTACTGTACTCGCTGCTGCTCGCCCTGGGCGGCGCGGAGGTGTTCGAGCTGGTCGGGTTGAAGGGAGACCTGGGCGCGCTCGTGCTCGGCGTTCTCGTCGCCCGCCACCAAAAGGCCGAAGAGGTGGCGAGCACCATGTTCGGGTTCAAGAACCTATTCCTGCTCGGCTTCTTCCTGTCCATAGGACTCTCGGGGCCGCTCACGGCGGAAGCACTTCTTGCCGGCGCGGCCCTCACGCCCCTCGTGCTCGTGAAGTCGGCGCTGTTCTTCGGTCTGTTCACGAGATTCAGGCTGCGGGCGCGGACCTCGTTACGCGCTTCCCTGACCTTGGCCAACTACAGCGAATTCGGGCTCATCGTCGCGGCCCTCGGGGTTGCCAACGGATGGCTCGACGGTCACTGGCTGATCGTTCTCGCGATCGCCCTGTCCCTCTCCTGCGCCATTGCGGCAGTGCTCAACGCCGTCGCCCACCGGATCTACCAACGATACCGCGTGGCGTGGACGCGCTTCGAGCGATCCGAGCACCTCGCGGATGAACGGCCGCTCGACATCGGAGACGCGAGGATCGCCGTACTCGGCATGGGCCGCATCGGCACGGCGGCCTACGACCACATGCAGCGGCTTCACGGCGGGGCCATCATCGGCGTGGACTCCGATCCCCTCAAGGTGCGACAACACCTGTCGGAGGGCCGCAACGTGCTGTTGGGCGATCCGCGCGACGGGGACTTCTGGGACCGCGTTCGGAGCACCCGGCCACTCGATGTCGTCATGCTGGCCCTGCCGAATCGCGCCGCCAAACTCGCCGTTCTGGATCGCATCGGCGCCTCTGCCTTCGAGGGCCGGATCGCCGCCGCCGTCAGGTTCCCGGATGAGATCGAAGCCATGAATGAGGCCGGGGCGTCGATACTGTTCAATCTCTCGGCCGAAGCCGGGGCGGGATTCGCCGCGCACGTGGCGGCGCAGATTCCACCTCTCGGCCGCACGGGAGGGGATGCCCCGGACACCTCTCCCGGTCAGCCCTCGCGGACAACCGTCAATTGACATCCGCTGGCGGGCCGCAAGTTGTCACTTGACCGGGCGGCGCTCGATTTGAGCCGGGGGCCCAGCTAGCGCTCCCGGGACGAAGGACTGGCCGGGGAGCTCCGGCTGCGGGGCGAGCGGTGCGATCGGCAGACAGGTATGCACGATCTCCACGACGCCCACCATGGGCCAGGTGATCCTCAGATTCATGATGCTGCCGACCCCCGTAAACGTGACTCGAGTGTTTATCCGGGTACCTTCCAGGCGACGACCGAAGACGTCGAACACGGTGTCGACGAGGGACCCGCCCTCGTCACCGCGAGAGCCATCACCGGGTAGAGCGTCCCGGTATACGTGATGAAGTGCCATGTCTCCGTATTGAGTGACTTCGTCCACCAGCGGCCCGACTCTCTCTGGTTCCGCCTGAGCCACTCCACGCCTCGCTGCACGGCGGGGTGCGTTGGCGGCACGCCCGCGGACGACAGCACTACGACCGCCAGACCGGTCTGGTGGCCATCGCTCGCGGGATCGCCGAAGTCCGCCTCGGCTCGCAGGCGTTCCGCGCGGTTGCCCCGGCCCCACTCCTCGGGCCGAGCGAACGAGCGAATCGACCAGCCCCCGTCCGGGCGCTGACGGTCCAGGATCACCCTGACGATGTCCTGCTTCTGGTCGGCGCTGACCACGCCCGGGAGATACCGGTCCGCCCAGAGCAACGCCACGCGAGCGTAGTCATGGGGAGGAGGGACCTCCCGCAGGTACTCTCGCAGACCGGCTATCTGCCTCTGCAACTCGGGGGAGGTGGCCTGCTCGAGCCATCCCGGAGCCAGACCCAGACTCATGGCCGCGACGGTCGCGACCTGATACGCGTCGGACTCGAACGGCGGCCATGTGTCCGGCGAGTGCCACGCCCCGTCGTCCCGCTGAAGGCTGAACATGAGCTGAAAGGCCTGCTCGGTTTCGGGAGACAGCCGCCGGTCCACGTACGCATCCCAGGATGCCAGAGACGTGGCCAGATGCACGACCTCCGCGGGGTTCACATCCTGCTGGAGCTCTTCGGGGTCCGTGGCGAGCCTGTCCTGAAGACGCTCTTCGAGAAAGGCCCGGAAGTCTGCATCGGGCCGACCCAGGCTCTCGGTGAGTTGCGGACGAAGGATCCCGTACCAGCCCGTCGTGTGGCACGAGACGCAGCCGCGGTTGTTCGCCCAGGCCCAGGCTCCATCCTCCAGGTAGGTGACCGCCCGTTCGAGAGACAGGTTCTCCGCGACCGGCTCATCCTCCGACGCCGGCGGGATGGAGATCTCTCCGAACTGATACTGGTACGCGCGGTGGTCGCCCCAGTCCTGCGCGTGAAGCTCTGAGCCGAGAGGCGAAATCCCAACGGACAGTCCGAGTGCGACGTGCGTGAGTCTCATGGCCGAGCCCAATCCCGAGAGGTTCTCGTGCTGAGGCTACAGCCATCGTAAACGCCTGTTTGCCGCCATGTAAAGGCACGCGCGAGGCACCTTGACGCCGCTGCAGAGTGTATGGTGGTAACGCCACGACAGGTATCATCAAGCAAGGAGCAGCGCGTTGGGCAAGATCATCCTCGTCACGGGAGCTTCCTCCGGCATCGGCCGGGCGGCCGCGATCCTTCTCGCCCGTGAGGGCCACACCGTGTACGCCGGCGCACGTCGGGCGGACCGAATGGAAGACCTGCGGGAACACGGCATCACTCCCGTCGAAATGGACGTCACCAGAAGCGACGACAACGAGCGGGCCGTGAGTCGCATCATCGCGGACCAGGGACGCATCGACGTCCTGGTCAACAACGCGGGCTTCGGGCTCTACGGACCCGTCGAGGACGTGCCGCTCGACGACGCGCGCTACCAGTTCGAGGTGAACCTGTTCGGGCTCGCCCATCTCACCCGACTCGTCCTGCCGCACATGAGGGCGGGGGGCTCAGGCCGAATCATCAACGTCTCGTCGATGGGAGGGAGGATCTTCACCCCCCTCGGGGCCTGGTACCACGCCACCAAGCACGCCCTCGAGGGCTGGTCGGACTGCCTGCGCGTGGAAACCGCCCCCTTCAACATCCAGGTCGTCGTGATCCAGCCGGGCGCGATCAGGACCGAGTTCGGCGACGTGATGGGAACCCACATGAGGAAGTACTCCGGGGACACGGCGTACAAAACCCAGGTGGACTCGTTTCTGAAGCTGATGGACGGCCTCGACCCCGGCCGCGGCACCGCGCCGGAAGTGCTCGCCAAGGTGTTCGTCAAGGCCGCGACGGCCCGGAAGCCGCGCCGGCGATACGCCAGCGGCTCCATGGCGCGCCCCTTCATGTTCCTCCGCAAGTGGTTCGGGGACGGCCTCTACGAGTTCATGCTGCGGCGCATGTTCCGCTGACCGGCCGGTCTTGACGGGATTTGACCGCGCGATCAAGGAGGCGATTCCGTGGGGGTGACGGCGAAGACCTCGACCGGCACCGCGAGGTTCGGGACTCCGGCCAGCCGACGGTCCGTGGTGAGAAGGGGGGCTTCGAGAGTCTCGGCCAGTGTGACGTACGCGGCGTCGTACGCGGTGAGGTTGTGGCGGCGGGACCAGATCCTCGACAGGAGCGGCTCGTGGCCGTGCCGCCGCACATCGAGATCGAGGAAGTTGCGATACGCCTCGCCGGCGCGGGTGGGGGAGACGGCCCCGGTGCTCTCGTAGCGGCGCAGAACATGCAGAACCTCGAGGTCCAGGAGTTCGGGGCCGTGCAGGGACGTCACGGGGTCCGATACCCTGTGCATGATGCGGGCGCCGCGCCGCGTGCCGAGCACCAACTCGACGACGGCCGACGCATCCAGGACGACGATCACGCCGTTTCAGCGCCTCTCACGTGCCTCCCGCAGGACCTCGCTCGGGGGGGGATCGACGTCGATCGGCGGCAGCCGGGCGATGCGGGCGAACAGTTCTTCCCGGGTCGGCCTTTCCAGCGACTGGCGGATCCCGCGGAGGACATAGTCCGACATCGATGTCCCGGCGAGCGCCGCGCGGGACTTGAGCCGACGGTGCAGATCGTCCGGGATGTTTCGGATCTGAAGCATCTTCGACATGTGCTAAGCATGATTTCATGTTAGACACATGTCAAGTCCTCACGAGGCCGGCTTTTTGGCGTTCCGTTCGCCGCCACATAGAGGCATGCGCGAGACCGGAGGGGGCCGTCGGCCGCGGGCAACTCCGGCAGGTGGCAGTGCTGCCCGTCGCCTGCTAGAGTCGAAGGACCATGAGCATAAAGGCGGAATACC
>VXMQ01000062.1 GCA_009841015.1 Candidatus Palauibacter denitrificans
GGAAGGGGCTGGCACTCGCTGAGGCGCAAGTTCGCCAGCGACATGATGGACCAGCCGCTGAAGGTGCTCTGCGAGTTGGGCGGCTGGAAAACCGCCAAGACGGTGCTTGAGTGTTATCAGCACGCGGACGAAGGACAGCTTCGGAAGGCACTGGAAGCCCGCAGAAGAGCTTGCGGCTAGATCCGCAATCGGCGGGAATCAAACGGCTGGAATCCGTCCGGCCAACTTCGTAAACTCAACGGCTATAGTAAGATGGAAATCCACAAGCATCCGTCGGACGGGCGGAGCTACTTCCCGGACGGGAGCTTCCCCCGTGTCCTGAGCGGGCCCGAGGACTACTACTTCCACACGGACGGGAGCTTCTCCGTCACCCTCCCGGTCGGGACGGCCGAACTGGAGGTGTGGCGGGGCTTCGAGTACGAGCCCGTCGTGCAGACCGTCGACGTGCGCGCCGGCGAGTGGACCAATGTGGACGTCCGGCTCGAGCGCTGGATCGACCTGGCGGCGGACGGCTGGTATTCCGGCGACAATCACATTCACCCGAACTACGGCGGCCATTACTTCGTCACCCCGATCGACCTCGGGAACAAGGCGCTCGCGGAAGACCTGAACGTCGCGAACGGGATGATCGCCAACTATTGGGCGAACAGTCGCGTGGAGGATCTGGAACACTTCCTCGGCCACCCGCATCCGCACCCGGACCCGCGCACGATCGTCTACTACAACGAGGAGTACCGGCCGAACTTCTTCGCCCACATGTCGCTGCTGAACCTCGTCGAGCTCATCACGCCGTTCTACATCGGCTACGAGGGGACAGCGTACCGCGAACTCTACCCGGACAACGCGGTCGTCCTCTGCCGCGTGCACGAGCAGGGCGGGATCGGCGGCTACGTGCACCCGTTCGGGCTCAGCCACCGCGGGCCCGACCCGGAACCCGGCGGGGCGCGCGAACTGCCCGTCGACGCGATCCTCGGGCTGGCGGACTTCGTGGACGTCTCCTGCATCTGGAGCGACGAACTGGGGACGGCCGCGATCTGGTACCGCCTGCTCAACACCGGCTCCCGGATCCCGGCCACGGCGGGGACCGACGCGATGACCGACATGTGGCGGCATCCGGCCGTGGGGACGACGCGCTCCTACGTCTACACGGGCGAGGAGGAGCTCGACTACGACGAGTGGGCGGACGCGATGGCCGCGGGCCACGCCTTCGTGACGAGCGGACCCATCCTCACCCTCGACGTTGACGGAAGGGGGATGGGCGAGGAGCTCTCGGTCTCACGCGGTGAGCGCGTGAAGGTCGCGGTCACCGCGCGCTCGCTGTTCGAGATGGAGCGGCTCGACATCATCCGGAACGGCGAGATCATCCACACGGTCGAAGCGAGCGGCGACCGCCGGACGCTGGAGGCGGAGATCGACGTGCGCATGGATGGAAGCGGCTGGATCGCCGCGCGAATCCTCGGGCCGGCGCAGCACGGCGCCATGGACAGCTACCTGTTCGCGCACACGAACCCGGTGTTCGTCATCGCCGACGGGGAGCCGATCCGGTCGCGGGAGGACGCCGCGTTCTTCGTGCGCTGGATCGAACGGACACTCGACGACATCCACTCGATGGACCGCTGGGACGACCCGGCCCACAAGGCCGAGGTCGTCGCGACGTTCGAGGAGGGTCTCCGCCTGTACGAGGCCCAGGCGAACGATGGTCGCTGAGGGCCGCGGGCCAGCCACCTCGGCGACCCCGCAACTCGAGGTAGCCGGCGACTTCTTCAACCCCGAGGTACCGCTCGACGCCCTGCCCGGCGTCGAGACCGTCGACTGGGCGCCGCTTCATCCCCGTTTCGCTAGGCGCCTCCAGGTGGGGGCCGCCATCCGGGCCGTCGTCTACGTCGCCGCCGCCGGGGCGTTCCAGATGGCGGTATCCCCTCGCAACCGGGCCGCCATCGCGGAGTCACTGCCGTGGCTGCCGGCCCTCCTGTGGACGGCCCTGGGGGTCTTCTGCGTGTGCTCCATCGTATGGCCGCTCATCGCGGTCCCGCGCCGGGGGTACGTCGTCCGCGAGAAGGACCTCCTGTACAAGTCCGGCGTCCTGTGGCGCTCCGTGAAGGCGTTCCCCTTCAACCGCGTGCAGCACACCAAGCTCAACAGCACGCCGCTGGACCGCCGGTTCGGGTTGGCCAGCCTGTCGGTCTTTCCGGCCGGGGGCGGCCTCGGCAACCACGTCCGCGGTTTGGGACGGGAGACCGCCGAGCGGCTGCGCGTGTACATCTCGGAACGAATAGAGTCCGGGGCGCTCGCCGCGGATTCCGACGAACGTTCCGGAGCCGCGGGGAACGCCGGCCGGTGAGTCCGCCGAACCCCGGCGATTGGCAGCGCTCCTCCCCCTTCGCCCTTCTCTTCTTCGCCGGAAACGTCTTCAGGATCCTGGCGCGAGCGATGATGGGCGCCCTGATCCCGCTGATCGCGATCGTACCCCTGGTGCGGGACGATCCCCGCGCTCTGGGGATTCTGCTCCTCGTGCTCGGGGCGATTCTCCTGCTTCCCTTCGTCGTGGGCACGGTTCAGTGGGCCTGCTTCAGGTTCCGCATCGCCGGCGACCGACTCCTCATCCGCAAAGGCGTCCTCAAGAAGACGGCGCTCGATCTCCCGTACGAGCGCGTGCAGGGCATCAACGTTCGGCGGTCCCCGGTCGACCGCCTGTTCGGACTGGTCACCGTCACCCTCGATACTTCGGGCTCGGTCCAGGCCGAGGGCAAGCTGCCGTCGATCAAGGCGGAGGTGGCCCATCGGCTCCAACGCAGCGTGACGGCGCTTCGACCCGTCCTCGGGGGCGCCGCCGCGGGCGAAGGGGACTCGGAAGCCGCGGGCCGGAGTGGGTCGGCCGCGGCGGCGGAAGCGCGGCCCGGCGTCGAACCGGGCCCGGTCCTTCTGCGGCTCGGCCCGGCCGACATGGTGCGCATCGGGCTCGCCAGCCGGAACTTCATCTTCGTGGCGGCGCTGGTCGGCGTGCTGACCGACCTGCTCCAGCCCGGCGATTCCCTCGATCCGATCCTGGAGGCGATCGAGGCCGGCGTCGACAGTGCCGCGAGCGCGTTCACCGGTCTCGGGGCGCTCGCCCAGGTGGGGCTCGCGGCCGCGGTGATCGCCTCCATCGCCGGCGTGGCGCTCCTCCTCACGGTGACCGCCGCGTTCCTGCGACACCACAACTTCACGCTGCAACACGATGGCGGCAGGTTCCGATCGCGCGCCGGCCTCCTCACGCAACGCGAGGTCGTGGTCGAGGCGCCGAAGATCCAGCAACTGACCGTGAGCCAGGGCCTCGTGCTGCGGTGGTTGCGACAGTACCGGCTCTACGCCCTCCCCGCCGCGGCGGTCTCCCCGGAGGGGGGCCGGGTCTCCGCCGTCGAGGTGCCGGATGTGCTCGAGGTGCCGCTCCTGGACGGCCGGCTCGCCGAGGAGTTGCGGACGCTGGTTTTCGAGCGGGAAGCGACGGCGGTTCCCGTTCTGCCAGGAAGCCTCGGCCTCAAGCGGGTGTCGCCCCACTACATTCGCGCACTCGCGCTGCGTTACTCGCTCGTGCTGGCCGCCGTCTTCGGAACCCTTCTGTTGCTGGCGTGGGCCGGAGTGTTCGCCCGTACCTCCACGATCCTCTTCTGGTGGGCCGCATCCGTCCCGGCCGCGGCGCTCGCAGCCTGGCAGCGGTGGCGCCGGCAGGGATACGCGTACGACCGGGACGGACTGGCGAGCCGCAGCGGGTTCATCGGAAGCGAGGTAAAGGCGTTCCCCCTGCGGAAAGTTCAGTCCGCGACCGTGAGGCAGTCCCCGCTGCAGCGCCGGAAGGGATTGGCCACGCTGCGGGTCCAACTCGCGTGCGGGAGGATCACGGTCCCGTATATCGACCGCCGCGTGGCGTGCGCGCTACGCGACTACATCCTGTACCGGGTGGAATCCTCGCGCCGACGCTGGCACTAGCGAGACGTGCCCGCGGCGTCGCTCCGGTAGCTCCGCAGGCGGGCGAGGTTCCGGATGTCGGCGTCCGCGCCGTCCTCCCCCTTCGGGGTCTCCAGGATCTTGGGGACGTGGCGCAGGCGGGCGTCCCGCATCAACCGCCGGAACGGACTCTCGCCGAGGCTGCCTTCGCCGATCTCCTCGTGCCGGTCCTTTCGCGAGTCGAAGGGGTGCTGCGAGTCGTTCACGTGGATGAGACCCAGGCGTTCGAGTCCCAGCACGCGGTCGAACGCCTCCCAGACGCCATCGTAGTCGCCGACCAGGTCGTAACCGGCCGAGTAGGCGTGGCACGTATCGAAACAGATGCCGACGCGTCCCCGCCGGGACTCCGGGATCCGGTCCAGAATGCTGCGGAGATTCTCGAAGCTCGCCCCGACCGTCGTCCCGGCGCCGGCGGTGAGTTCGAGGAGGACGCGGGTCCGGCCCTCCACGGCCTCCAGCGATTCGGTCACGCCCCGGGCGTTGCGCGCGAGCCCCGCCTCGATGTGCCCGTCCGTCGCGTTCCCGGGATGGGTGACGAGGAAATCGAGGTCGAGGCGCACGCAGCGCCGAAGTTCGCTCTCGAAGCTGCGTTGCGACATCCGCCACAGCCGCCGGTTCGGGGATGAGAGGTTGATGAGATAGGAGTCGTGGGCCCCCGCGACCGCGATCCCGTGCTCGGCGCACGCCGCCTTGAACGCCGCCGCCGCCTCGTCGTCGATCCCTGGCTCGGCCCACCGGTTGGGCTGCTTCGTAAAGAGCTGGAAGTTGGCCGCCCCGATCTCCGCCGCCCGCCGCGGCGCGGTCTGCACGCCGCCCGCCACCGAGACGTGGGCGCCGAGTTCGTCGCGGGCGCCTGCCCCCGCACTCTCCGGCGGCGCGGTCACGCCTTCCGGGGTGGCTGCGAGGGACGCAGTTCGACCCGGCTCACGTGGGCTTCCTTCGGATAGGAGAGCAGCTGCATGACCGCCGCCGCGCAGTCGTCCACGTGCAGGCGCCAGGTCCGCTCCGGCACCTGGTCCCGACCGTTGAAGTACGTGTCCACGCTCCCGGGCATCACGATGCTCACCCGCACGTCGTCGTAGCGCACGTCGAGCAGCATCGCCTCGGTGAGTCCGAGCAGGCCGTACTTGCTCGCGTTGTACCCGGTGCCGCCGTGGAAGGGATGGCGGCTGGCGAGCGACGCGATGTTCACGATGAAGCCGTCGCCGCTCGCGCTCAGGTGCGGAAGCGCGGCCCTGGAGCAGTAGAAGACGCCGCCGAGGTTCACGTCGATCTGGAGTTGCCACTCCTCGACGCTCATCTCCCGCAGCGGTTTGAAGATCCCGAGTCCGGCGTTGTTCACGAGGATGTCGAGCCGGCCGAAGCGGTCCACGGTATCCTCGACCATGCGCTCGCAGGCGCCCGCATCCGCCACGTCGCACACGATGCCCAGCGCCCGGTCGCCGAGTTCGGCCTCGGCCGCCCGCACCTCCGCCCCGCTCCGCGCGCAGACCGCCACGGACGCCCCCGCGTCCAGCAGGTGCTCCGCGATCGCGCGCCCGATCCCCTTCGTCCCGCCCGTCACGAGCGCGACCTTCCCCGTCATGTCCGGTCCCATGCCACCCCTCTCGCTGCCGCTTTACGTTCGATTCGAGACGCCCTTCCCGTCCCTTCAGATCGGGAGCCAGTAGGCGATCTTCAGCAGGAACACGTGTTGGCCGATGGCGCGCAGGCTGTCGACGAGGCGCGCGGGGTCCACGAGTTCGCCCGAAGTCTGCATGTCGGAGCGGTCCTGCTGCCAGACGAGGAAGAGCGTGCTCCCCGGCTGCCACTCCCAGCGGAGGACGACGTTGCTCCGGAGAGAGAGGATGTTGAAGTCCCCATCGGGGAGGGTAAACGACCGGCCGCCCTCGGACACGTCCCACGTCCCATCCACCCGGCGGTTGATCCTCGATCCCATCTCGCCGTACAGGAGCAGGTGTCGCTGGCCGGGTTCGAGGAGTTCGCCCAGCCCGTGGCGGCGTCCGCTCGCCGCGAACGGCTCGAAATAGGCCTCGAGCGTGAGGTCCGGTCCGAAGGCGTAGGCACCGCGGAGGCGAAGGGCGAGGGTGCTGCGGTCGATGGCGGAGAAGATGTAGCGCCGGTCGAACGTGGCCCGCCGACCGCCGGCCAGCGTCGTGAGGTACTGGCGCGATTCCGTTTCGCGCCGGTAGCTGGGTTCGACTTCGAGTTGCAGCGCGGACCCCGGGCGCAGCGTGAGCGCGCCCCTCGCCTCGTACGCCCACCCACCGATCTCGTCCCGTCCGTAGGACCCCATGAGCCGGAAGCCGGTCCGGAAGGAGCGGTCGGTGGCGAGCGCGACACCTGTCTGCCAGCGCGCGAGCGTCTCCATGAGGGGGCCGCCGCGCGTGAGGTGGTCGCTGAGCGCGCGGGGGTGGTATCCGCCCTCGAGCGTCGTGCGCAGGTAGTTGTGCCAGGTGGCGGTCGCCCGGGCCCCGAGCGTCGTCTCGGTGCGCACGCCGTCGAAGTTCCACGCGCTCGCCGAGGTGAGGCCGACCTGCCAGGCGCGGGCAAACACGGTCGGGATCGTCTCGCGGATCGCGATGTCGGCCTCGGCCGTGAGCCGGTCCGCGTTGAACATCTGGCCCACATCGTTGATCTCGAAGCCCGGCGAGACGGCTTCGCCGCGCACGCGCCACAGCCAGCGCCGCCCTCCCACCTTCTCCATCCCGAGGGCCGCGGCATATCCGGAGAGCGTGGAGCGCGAAGGATCCAGCCGAGCAGTCTCGCGGTCCGGTCGCTGGAAGAAACGCGCGCTCGAGCGCTGCACTCTCAGGATCGCGTCGGGGTTGCCGCTGAGGTGCGAGAACCCCGCATGCCCCGTGAGTTCGTACTCGCCCCCGAAGAAGCGCAGGTTCCAGTCCGTGCCGCCGGCGTAGGCGCGCCACGGGAGGAGCCCGGCGAGTTCGGGACGACCCTCGCGGCTGAGCGTGGTCCCCGTGAAGCCGACCGTGGAACGCTCCTCCCCGAACTCCTGCTCCAGTCTCGCCACCGCGAAGGCGCTCAGGGGGGCGACGGGCACGGCGCTCTCGGTCGTGTCCGTCGCGGCCGGGCGCTGCGTGAAGTGGAACGCGCGGGCATCCTCGCGACCCGTGACGGCGAAGAGCGCGCCCACGGAGGTGCCGCCCGGGAGCCGGCCCGTGACCTTCCCCGCTCCGAGAATCGTCGTCTGATCGGGCGCGACCACGCTGTCGGCCACGGCGCGTCCCGCCGGCGGGGCCCCGATGCGGCGCGAGTAGAAGTAGCGCGGACCCAGCCCCTCCATGAGCTGGCGCCCCTCGGTGAAGAAGGGGCGGCGCTCCTCGAACACCTCCTCGAACGCGGTCAGGTTCACGACCGCCGGGTCCGCCTCGACCTGTCCGAAGTCCGGGTTGATGGCCGCGTCGAGCGTCAGGCTCGAACCGAGACCGACCTTGAAGTCCGCGCCCACGCGGGATTCGCTCCGCGTCACGACGCCCGCCATGGGGCCGCCCGTCGGAGTGCGCAGGTCGCCCGCCACGTACGGCAGAAACTCGATCCCCCGGCTCCCCCGCACGCCCTCGAGTCCGGTGAGGTCACCGAGGCGCGAGGCCCACCCGGGCTCGCTCCGAACGACGAGTTCCCACAGGAGGTTCTCCTGGACGTCCGGCATGTAGCGGTTGATGTTCACGCCCCACGCCGATTCATCGCCGTTGAAGCGCAGTTGCGAGAAGGGCATGCGCATCTCGGCCGTCCACCCGAGCGAGTCGCGCTGCACGCGCGCCGACC
>VXMQ01000123.1 GCA_009841015.1 Candidatus Palauibacter denitrificans
GGCATCACGCGCTCGCCCGGCGCCCACGGCTTCTGCCACGGCGCGGTGCCCTGCCGGATCTGCTCGATGATCGCGTCGGCGAACTTGCGGTGGTATTCGTCGTGGTTCATGCGTCCACCTCCTCGCCGCCGGCGCCGTGCGGGTCGTCCCAGGCGGCGACGATCTCCTCATCGGTTCCCACGTCCTCGGGGAAGAGGCCGTACTCCTTGGCCAAGTAAGCCTCGACTTCGAGCGTGTCGCCGCTGTCGCGGGCGAGTTCGCGGTCGAAGTCCTCGAACGTCTCGACGCGGATCGTCGTGTCGTTGCATGTCATGCGTGCACCTCCTTCGGTGTGTGGGTCTTTGCTTCTTCGGGTAACTCGGCGGCCCCGCCCCAAACGGGCGCGGTCGCCCATCGTCCGGCGGCCGCGTCGTAGCCGCGCACTTCTAGCGCCTCCTCGACGAACCGGCGTCCCTCCCGGCGGGTCGTGTGCAGCACGAGCGCGATCCCGTCCACGACGCCCCGGCAGGTGACTTCCCAGGGCAGCGCGTCCCCCGCCTGCATGGCGCAACTGGCTAGGCGCGAGAGCGCGGACTTGGCGTTGTTGGCGTGGACGGTCGTGAGCGACCCGCCGTGTCCGGTGTTGAGGGCTTGAAGCAGATCGGCAGCCTCCGCGCCCCGGACCTCGCCGACGACGATGTGGTCGGGCCGGTGGCGGAGCGCGTGGCGCACCAGGTCGCGGATCGAGACGGGCGTGTCGTGGGTGGCTCCGGCCTCGAACCGGAGGCAGTTGGCCCGGTCGATCCTCAGTTCGAGCGTGTCCTCGATGGCGACGATCCGCTCGTCTTCGGGCAGCAGTTCGATCAGCGCGTTGAGGAGCGTCGTTTTGCCCGATCCGGTGCCGCCGGATACGAGCACGTTGCGGCGGGCGAGCAGGGTCCGGCGGGCGGCTTCGAGGACCGGCTCCGGCAGCGAGCCCATGCGCACGAGGTCCTCGGCGGAGAATGCCCTTCCCCCGAACCGGCGTATGGTGATGGCGACCTCGGGCGCGGCGGGCGGCGTGCAGATCGCGACCCGCGACCCGTCACCGAGCCGGGCGTCCAGAACCGGCCTCGTAGCCGGATCGAGCCCGAGCGGCCGGGCGATGTGGATCGCCGCGCGGTGGAGCCAGGCGCCGGTGAGTCCGGGCGCCTCGTGGGGCTCCAGCTTCCCGGCCCGCTCGACCCAGACGTTCGCGGGACCGTTGATCATGATCTCGGAGACCTCCGGGTCTTCGAGCAGGGATTCCAGGCCCGGAAGGAACGGGACGAGGTGGCCGACGCCGCTGGCGCGCTTCATATCCGGCCCTCCTCCCGGAGCCTCCAGTAGCCCGTCTCCCTCGGCAGGTAGTGGGGCTTCAGGTAGACGCGGGTGGCCGGAAGCGACTTCACGCCGTCGTACGGAAGACAGACGGCCTGGTAGTTGGCGAGCAGGGCGAACTCGCGGGGCGTGAACACCGGCTCGCTCTGGCGGCGGAACGACTTGCTCGCGCCGATGGAGCCGCGCCCGCCCCCGGCCCGGCCCGACAGGAGCGAGAACTCGGGTCTGCCCGTGGTCTCGGTGAACGTGTACGAGGCCCGCGTCTTCATGACGGAGCCGCACATTTCGGACGCGATCCGTGCGGAAGCCTCGTCGGAGAGCGACAGGAAGATCCGTGTCCGGAGCGTCTGGACGAGCGTGCGCCACGCCTCGCCCGAGGGGAGCACGGAGCGGAGCGAGGAGAGCGACTGCGTGGCGACGATGGGGATGCACCGGCACTGCCGGGTCAGCGCGAACGCCTTCTCGTCGCCCGACGGGTCGTCCTGCCCCACGGTCGCAAAGGCTTGATACTCGTCACAGATGAACACGGCGGGCCGCATGTAGCGGTCGGGTCGCCGCGCGGCCTCGGCCGGACGGCGGAGCAGCGCCTGGATCCACGCGTTCTTGAGGAGCACGCCGATGGCGCGTGCCAGCGCCGGGTTCGCCCCGGCGGGCATGTTGAGGGCCAGCACCTTGCCGCCCTCGATCAACTCGGAGAGCGGCGGCAGCCTACGGCGGAGGCCCGGCATGGGCGGGACTTCCGGGGACCTCTCCTCCTCGTCGCCGTCCGCCCGCCTGGGCGGGGCATCGTCCTTCGGGGGCGGCGGGCAGAACACGGCGGCCACGTCCGGCTGGTCGAAGAGCGAGAGGAAGACGCTGATCCCCTCGACGATCGAGGTGCGGAGCTTCGCGTCCAGCGCCGACCAGTCCTTGTCGTACCACCGCTCGACGGCCTCGACCCGCTCGCGGAGTTCGCTACCGGCGGCTCCCTCGGGCTCCGTGGCGTAGGCGACCTTCAGTTCGGCGAGCCGCTCGCGGAGCGCGGGATCGAGCGGGTGGGCCGCCTTCCCCTCCTCCGGCAGCGCCCGCCAGTCCCAGTCTCCGAGCGCCTTGCGGTGCTTCGCGAGGTCCTTCCTCGCGATGACGGCGCGAAGCGGGCACACGCGGTCGGCGAGCGCCCTGGCCTCGCCGATCTTTCCGGCCAGGAGGTCGCCGTCCACCGTGCAGCGGTACACGTCCTGGAGCGTGACCCAGCCCCCGGGCAGGAGCCGGTGGAGTTCCACGATCCACCGCACGAGGTTGGTGTACGCCTGTTGCCAGAAGGGATCCCTGCCCTTGCCGAAGAGCTGGTTGATGAGGGACGCCACGCCGTAGGCGAGCGAGTAGGAGTCGAGCAGCGGATCGTCGAGCGGGTTCCACCGCCACGAGCCGCCGAGCCCGATTTCGAGGTAGTCGTCCGCGCGGTCCGCCTCGCCCAGGATGCTTCGCACCTGATGGCAGAAGTCGCCCTTGACTTCGAGCACGAGCGCCCCCGCGCGGCGCTTGGAATCGTCCGCCTGCCAGGAGAGAAGCTGGTGGGCGAACGGGTACATGCAGGCCGTCGTCTTGCCGGTGCCGACCGCCCCGACGGCGAGCACGCCGGTGTAGAGTCCCTTTTCGGGGACGACGAGCCAGGACGGCCGCTCGCTCTCCCGCGCAACGGTCGGGTGGTGCAGTTCGCCGACCACGACCGAGGGCGCTTCGTCTGCGGGCGAGTTGGGCCAGTCGGGCAGCCTGCCCCGTCTCTTGAACTGGAAGAGCGGCTGGAACCAGACCCGCCAGACCGAGATCGCGAGCGAGCCCGCGAGCACGACCAGGACGGCGGGCCACGCGTAGTGCCAGAGGCGGAGGACGGCGTACAGGCCCGGATCGTGCCATGCGATCAGGTTGAGGTACGGGTTCGCGTCCGGCGGCGGGAACGGCGCCTTGAGCGCCCGCGCGCCGACCGCGCCGACGGCGGCTCCGATGACGGCGAGCGTGGCGGACTTCATCGGCGCAGCCTCCTTCCTGAAAGGATCGCTGGCTGGGAGCGACCCCGTGCGGGGCGGAGGGGCGGGGTGTGAATCCACACCTCGGCCCGAACCCGCAACAGGCCCCGTGGGCCTGGGGTCGCTCCCAGCCCCGCCGAAGCGGCCCGACCGGCGACGCCCGGCCGGGGCGCGGCGGCGCAAGACGTTACGGCGTCTGCGGATGGCCGCCCACGTCCTTGTGAATCGCCGGACGCCTCGACTGTGAATCCGCCCCCCGTGTCGATTTCACGCCTCGGTGCGGCCCCAACTCGCCTGGCGGTCATCGGTAGCGGGCTCCTTGGAGGCGGATCGTCCGCCACGTGGCGGCGCGGCTCACCGATGCGCGCCCAGGTCCACGGCGCGCGCGGTTCTCCAGCGCGACGCTCCGCTTCATGGCGGCCTGGAGGCCGCCGAACTCTTCGAGCACGTGGACCGCACCCTCGATGATCGCCCGCTCGATCCGGGCCAGCTCCTCGACCGTCCGGGCGTCCGGCTCGGCGGGGCCGGACCCCGCCTCGGCCCACCTGCGGATCACCCGCCCGGCCCGGTCGATCTCCTCCATCGTCCGGGCCGCGGCGACGATCTCGACGGCGCGGCCCTGCTTCCCGAGCGCGTCCCAGAGCCCCCGGTGCGCGGCGCCCCAAGAGCGGAGCGCGGTCGCGGTCTCGTGGCCCGGCTCGGCGTAGACGAACACGGCGCGCGTCGAGTCGAGCGCCACGGGCAGCTTGACGGGGAAGAAGCGGCGCGTGTCCCCGGCCGCGCCCCGGTAGAGCCGCGACGGCAGCAGCGCGCGCCCGATGCCGAGCGCCTCGAACGCGGCGACCTTCTCGGGCTCGGTCGGGAGCCACGGCAGGTCCGCGTGCTCGACCACGTAGTCGAGCGAGAGCAGCCGCCTGAGCAGCACCTCGTTCGCGGCGGCGCGGCGGTGCCGGACGTGCTCGGCGCCGAGCGCCCGATAGACGCGCCGGGAGTAGATCCGGCACACGCGGCCGATGCCCCGGAGGCCGGGGACGGTCTCCTCGGCGGCCAGCCCTTCGGCGATCAGCGCGTGGACGACGCGCCGCACCTGCTCCGGGTGCGCGCCCAGGAACCGCGCGCACTGCGCGCGGGTGAACACGCCGCTGTGGAGGCACACCAGCGCGATCCACTCGGCCTTCTTCCCCGTCCAGCCGAACGCCTCAAGCACCTTCTCTCGTCCGTTGAGGTGGTGGAGGGTCATCGATCCTCCCCGCCGGTGACGAGCGCCCGGTCGGCCCGCATGTAAATGACGAGGAGACCCATCGGGTTGTGGACGACAAGCTCGGGGGGAATCGAGTCCAGGAACTCGAACCGGAGCGAGAGCGACCAGCGTTCGCGCCGCAGCTCCTGCTCGCCCCGCAACTGCACGAGGTCGAAGTCCGCCGTCGCGCCGTGCGGCGGCTCGGGCGCGGGGTGGATGCGGAGCACGACCTGCTCGACCTCGGTCTCGGTGTCGGCGGTGCCCGCCGCGACGCTCGCGACCTCCGCGCCGTCCCTCTGGAACGCCGCGTTCGCCAGATCGGTCGAGAGGAACCGGAGGCTCCGCGTCCATTGCTCCTGGGCTGTGGCCCGGCGCCGCGAGTGGAAATCGTGGACGAACCGGTTCAGGAAGTATTTCGTCGTCGGATCGAGCGGATCCGCTTGGGCCGTTGCGGCCTCGTAGGCCAGCGCCTCGGCGCGGCCCACCTCGTCCACGCGGACCACGATGGGCTTGGGCGGCTCGGCGCCCGCGATCCTGAGCAGCAGGAAGACGCCAAGCACGATGCTTGCCGAAAGGAAGATCAGGATCGTCCTAAGCTTCCGGTTGGCCTGGACGGCCTCGCCCCAGATCTCCGCGTATTCGCGGCCCGCGTCACGGTCTCGTTTCATCATCGGCTTACTCCTCGGAAGTCAGACGGGGGGCTTGGCGGGAGCGGCGGCCTTGCTCGCTCCCTGCATGACGAGCGCGACGAACCCGGACCCGGCGGAGCCGGAACCGGAGACGAGCATCGAGGCGAGTTCGCCGACCTTGAGCCCGGCCATGAGGCCGGAGACGACGAGCGGCATGAGCACGACGGCCCAGAGCCAGAGCTCGAACGGGTCCGCCGTTCCGGTGCCCATCAGGGCATCGGCGTAGGTCGTGATGTAGCCCATGCCGACGCCCATGAAGACCCTGAGCACCGCACCGGCCACGACGCCGTAGAGCGTGTAGACCATCATGGTCCGGAACCATCCCCAGAACAGGAACGAGAGCGGCTCGAAGAGCAGGAACGCGATGAACACGGGACCGAGCAGGATCGCGATGGCGATCGCGACCTGAGCCCAAATCACCTGCGCGTAGGTGACGCAGAAGAGCGCCAGCAGGCAGACCACCAGCGAGGCGCCCATGACGAGCGTGATGAGCGAGGAGAAGATCACGGTCGCGCCCGAGGTCACGATGGATAGCAGGTTGCCGGTGGACCACGCCGCGCCCAGGTGCGCGGAGTAGGCCTGCACGAGCGCGGTCATCTCGGTGTAGCCCGCCGACACCACGTCGGAGAGGAACAGGTTCTGGAGCCAGATCCCGCCCCCGGCGACCATGGCCGGAAACGTCAGCCCCACGCCGGGAATCGGAACGATGTAGTAGTGGAGCAGCGTGCGGGGGATGGCGATCCCGATCACGAGCTTGACGATCTCCCACGGCTGGAACGTGCCGCTGAACGCGATCTTGAGTCCGGTCCAGGCGACCATCACGGCGGCGAGCCCGCCCCAGAGCTGGAGCCCGAGCGTGTGAACGTCGGGCGCGGCCCCGCCGACGACGGTGTCGAGCACCACGTCGAGGAAGCTCTTGAAGTCCTGAAGCTGATCGGCGGGGATCTGCGCCGGGACGTTCGGGTCGATGGACTGCGGGGGCAGTTGCATGGCGGTCGCGCCCCTACCGGTAGAACGAGGGGACGCGGAACAGGAGCCCGTCGCGGAGCGCGGCCCGGTTCAGCGAGGCTGCGTTCCGCATCGTCCCGGCGAGCGCGTTCGCCCGCGTACGGCCGTCATGCCAGCGGCCCAGCCATTCGAGGTGGGCGAGTTCGGTCTGCCTCGCCCGGCTCGCCTCCATTGCCGTCTGATGGGCGAGCACCTGGCCGAGGGCCGCGTTGATGCGGCCCTGGCTCAGCGAGGCCGCCACCCCGGCCTGCTGGAGGGCCGTGTTGGACAAGTTCCCATTCGCGGTGAGGTCGCCGAACGAGCCTTGCGCGCTCTCGATGGTCCCGGCGAGCGCCGCCGCCGCGTCGAGGGCCGCGTAGTCGAGCACGCGCTGCCGGTCGGCAGCCTCACGGGCGCGGCGGTGGTCCTCCAGCGCGCGCGTCGCCGCTTGGGGCGGAAGGTTCGCAAACAGAGCGAGGATGTCGGCATCCGACACCCGGTCGGCCGCGTTGCGGGCGGTTCTCCAGTGTCGCGTGAACGAGCGCCCGGTCCCCATCGCGCGGACGGCATCGACCGTTCCGCGGGCCGGGCCGGTGAAGTCCGAGCGCCAACCGAGTCCGTCGCGCACCAGGCCGACGGGATCGGCGGCAAGGTCGGAGAACGGCTGGAGCAGCGCATCGATCTCGCCCTTGGCGGCGCGTTCCATGTGGTCGAGCTGGTCTTCGAGTTCCGTAAGCTGGCGGGCCATCGACCGGATCTGGGTGACCTGGTGCGAGATCTGCGTGATCTGGTTCGCGATGATCGTGGCCCGCTGGAACCAGCTCCCGAAGTCGAACTGCGCGCTCGCGGGACGAGCGCCCGCTAGGAGCAGGATCGGGACGAGAAGCGCGGAGGCGAGGATGCGGTGGCGCATGGGGAAGTCCTTTCTCTTATCGGTGTGTCGGAGGGGTGGGGACGAGGACATCGGAGGTGAACCAGATGCGGAGCCGGTGCCCGGCGCGGATCGTGATCTCGGGCAGCCGGTTCAGATACCGGTCCAGCATCGAGGTGGCGCTGCCTCCGAGCCCTTGCCCGACGCCTGCCCGGAGTCCGTATGGCGAGGCTCCGGCGAGCGTGAGCCCGCTCAGCGCGCCAACCGCCCCGGCGGCCGCGAACGTCGAGAGGTAGCGACGGTTCACCTGGTCGAGCAGCGCGCTCTCGCCCACCTGGTTCAGGCCGGTGAACTCAAGATCCACCCAGCTTCCATCGGGGAGCAGCAAACGGTGGAACGCGACGGCGAGGCGGCTCTGGTCGCGGTTCTGGACGGCCCGGGCCGCGCCGACGACGCGCGCGCCGCGCGGGATCAGCACCCGCTGGCGGTCGGCCGAATAGAGCGGCGCCGACACCATGGCGAGCACCGGGCCGGGGAACTCCCCCGACAACTGGGTGACGA
>VXMQ01000177.1 GCA_009841015.1 Candidatus Palauibacter denitrificans
GCCTCGCCCCGTCCGGCGTCGCCCCCGCCGGCTTCCGCCCCTTCGTCGTCCCCTGGACTTCTCGGCGCGGGACGCCCCTCCACGGCGCCGAGCTGCAGGTCCAGCCGCGAGGCCGCGTCCAGATCCCAGTCCGCGGCCAATCCATCCGGCAACGCGATGGCGTAGCTGGCGGGCGTACCCACGGCGTTCCCGTCGCCGGCGACGCGGTTGTTCCAGCCCAGCCAGAGCGCGTTGTTGTCCTGCGAACTCGACGTCGTGGGCCGGTTCCGCGAGCGGAGGTCGAGAAGGTTCTCGCGCCACGTACCGAGCGAATCTCCCTCCAGCGTCACGCCCGGCGCCGTGCCGGTGGTGAGGTCGATGTCTTCCTCGAATGACGCGAGCGGCCGAAAGCGGCTCGACTCGAACTGCGTGATGTACATCGTCTCCGGCAGCCAGCCGCCGATCGTGCGATGGTCCCGGAACATCGGCATGTAGTCAGGACGGTCGCGCAGTGTGGTCTCGAGAAAGGCGGAGATGTAGATCTTCCCGAACTCGCGCTGCGCCTCGCCGTCTATGAGACCTCGCAAGTCGAGGCGCCGCGCGCTCCGAGGACCATTGTCCTTGTTTCCCCAGACCGTATTCCACTGTCCGTGATTGGCCCGGTACATGTAGACGGCCGTCTTGAAGTAGTCGCCACCATCCGTGAAGGACAGGCGATTATAGAGACGCAAGCCGTGAAAGCTCGTCACATCGCCGTCGTGCGACCCGTGGAATACCATGTAATTGATATTCTCGACGGGCACGAAACGTCCTGTCGGCAGGTACTGTCCGTCGACGGGCGCGATGGCGATGATCGCGCGGATCCCGTGGTTGAAGTCGAACTCGAGGGAAGCGTCGTCCGGATACCGGGACAACCGGTTGAAGGCCGCGGCATGCCCGACCGCTTCGCCCCCGCGCGAATGACCGATGAGGGCGATGCGGTCGAAGTCGATCCTGCCGTGGAACGGGCTGGACTCGTCCGCCGCGAACTCCTTGAAGGCGTCGATGTGCTTGAGGAGGAACCACCCCCGCCCGTCGTTCTCGTTGCGGATGCCGCCGTTGATGAAGTTCATGTCGACGGAGGCGAACACGTAACCCCGGCTGGCGAGCAACTCGCCGAGATAGCCGTATCCGGGGTCGGAGAAGTCCTTCATGTCGTGGTTCCCGTGAACGATGAGGACCAGCGGGAAGGGGCCCTCGCCCTCGGGATACCATGCGCGTCCGTTGATCGGGAATTCCTTCGGCGTGAAGCCCCAGTAGCCGTTCCGTTCGCTCGCGGACGCGCCCAGGGAGACGAGCTTCGAGGCGTCGACCGTCTCCGTCACGATCGACACCGAATCCCGGTACTCGGGCCGGCGCCGGTCCGTGCCGCTCCCGTAGTAGAGGCGCGAGACGCGGTAGGGCCCGGGGAGGGCGGGGTGGTCGGCGTCCAGCGACTGCTCCGCGAGGATCGTGGCGTGATCCGACGGCGTCAATTGCAGCGGACCGTAGCAGCCGGCGATGGCGGCCGCGGCGGCGATCGAGGCAAGGACCGCCGTCGGCAGAAACGGGCGCACCATCAACCGCCCAGGTCCTCCGGGTCCGGCCCCGGCTCCCGGCCTTCGGGCGCCTCGAGCGAGAACCTGAACTGTTCGGCCAGTTCCGGGTCGTCCTCAACCTCCAGGACGCGTTTGGCGATGTACTCGCCGAGCACCGGCCCCTGCTTGAAGGATTCGGCCGTCCCCAGGCCCGCGAGCCACACGTTGTCGAAGTCGGGATGCCTGTCGATGAGGAAGTTGCGGCTGGGACCGAAGCAGTAGTGGCAGGCGCGCGTCTCGTTGACCGCCGCGCCCACCATGTCGGGAAAGTAGCGCTCGAGGATCTCGCGCGGCCGCTCGTGGGCCTCCGGCGGCACCCACCGGTCGCTCGTGTCCGGATCGTCGCCGGCCTGCCCGCCGACCCGCACCCGAAAGCCGCGATGGTCCGGGCCCAGGGCCGGCCAGCCCGTACAGCCCGGGACGCCGTAGCTCGGCATGTTGGGAAACATGAAGCGCCCGTCCGGCACCGCGAAGTAGAAGACGTTGCCCACGGGTATGCGTATCCGGTCCCCGAACAGTTCCGGGAACGTCTTCCCCATCCAGGGGCCCACCGCAAACACGAACGTAGAGGCCGCCAGCGATTCGTCGCCGCCGAGGGTGACGTCGTTCAGCCGGCGACCGTCCGATCCCCCGAGAGCCGCGCGCGCGATCCGGATCTCGCCGCCCTCCATCTCGAACCGCCTGGCCACGGACTCGATGGCGCGCCGCGCCCGCACGACCCCCGCGTTGGGTTCGTGGAGTCCCAGGGAAACCCCTTCCTCCGTCCGGATCCAGGGCCAGCGGTAGTTGATCTCGTCCACGTCGAGCAGCTCGTAGTCGACGCCGAGCCGGTCCCACTGGGCCATCGTGTCTTCGAGATAGGGGACCATCTCCTCGCGCAGGATGAGATCGCCCGTCTGGTAGAAGACCCGCGGCAGGAGGAGTTCCTGTCCCTCCTCGTCCCACTGGATCCAGCGGCGGATGGCCTCGTTGGCCCAGCGATTCCACGCGAAGCCCTCGGGGCGCCCCCCGTAGGAGGACCGGACGCCGCGCGTTTCTCCACCCGAGGTTGAGCGCGAGTTGCCGGGACCGTAGGCGTCGAGCACGGTCACCGTGGCCCCGAGTCGGACGAGGTTGAGCGCGGTCCAGATCCCGAAGTTCCCGGCTCCGATTACGACGATGTCCGGGGGTTGGCCGGCGGGGCGCCGCACGGGAGCCGAGCGTGGCTGCGGCGGTGCGCCCATGAAGGGGGCTGAGCTGCCCAGCGACAGCCCGGCTGCAGCCGCCCCGGCCGTCGCGCTCTTCAGGAACTCTCGTCGATCGATCGCCAAGTGGAGCGTCCCCTTCCGAAGCGAGTCAATGCGGCGTCAAAGCTGACCCATGCGCCGGACTCCGTGCAAGCGTTCGGCGGCGCGCCATAACAGGACGGCCGAACCACACCCCGCGTTTCACCGTCGTGGCAGAAGACCCGCATCTAGCGCCGCTCGAAGACCGCATCCATGAGCAGCCACGTGTTCGGGTCGAAGACGACGTCGAGCGGCTCCGCCGGAACGGGGATCGTGAAGCGACCCTGCCGTCCATCGACATCGATCACCTCAACTTGAGGCGCTCGAACCCCCCCGTGCACGCCGCCCTCGATCGGGCCATCCGGGGGAAGGTGGATCGCGATCTCCGCCGGCATGCGGAAGGTGTAGCGTTCGTCCTGCGTCTGCCGGAGGTCGACGTGAATCGTCCCCGCCGCCGCGTCGTAGCTCCAGCCGCCCTCGAATTCCAGCCACCCGCCGCGGTAGAGCCACTGGTCGAAGAACGTCCGCAGATCGAGGCCCGACGCCTCCTCCATCGCCCGCCGAAAATCCGCCGTCGTCGCGTTCAGGTTCCGGAATTCCCGATAGTACGCCTGGATCCCGGCCCAGAACGCGTCCTCCCCGACGACCCCGCGCAGCATGTGCAGCACCCACGACCCCTTCTGGTAGGTCCCCGGCCCGCTCGTGACCAGGCCCATGTCCGAGAGATTTTCATGGACGATTCGATAGTCCGGGTTCACCAGCATGAAGTCCCGGATCCGGTCGCGGCTCACCTTCAACCGCTCGATGAACTCGTCTCGCCCGTATTGATGTTCGATGAAGAGCAGCGTGAAGTAGGTCGCGAACCCCTCGCTCAGCCAGACGTCATCCCAGTCATATTCGGTGACGGCATTCCCGAACCACTGATGCGCCACCTCGTGGATGATCACGTTCCGCCAGCGCACGTCCCGTTCGCCCGTGACCGAGGCGTCGCCGTAGAAGATGGCGGTGGCCGCCTCCATTCCGCCTCCCACGCTGTTCGACTGCACGTTCGCCAGCTTCTCGTACGAGTAGGGCCCGACCATGTCGCCGTAGAACTCCATCGCCTGCTTCGTCGGCACCGCGAAGTCGTGGAAGCCGGCGTCGCGGTCCTGCGCGTACACCCACGTCTGGATCGGCACCCCGTTGTAGTGGTCCACCGTTTGCACGGCGAAGCGCGCCACCCCGAGCGCGTACAGCCAGGTCGCGATCGGGACGGACTCCTTCCAGTGCGAGCGGCGGGTGCCGTCGAGGAGATCGGTCTCCTCGATGAGCAGTCCGTTGGAGATGACCTGGTAGTGGGCCGGCGCCGTGACGATGAGTTCGCTCGTCGCCTTGTCGTACGGGTGGTCGATCGTCGGCAGCCAGTTCCGGGCCTTGTTGGGCCAGTTGTCGCTGAAGAAGGTCCGGTCGCCATGCTTGTTCGGCGCGATGATGAGACCGGTGGCCGGAACGCCCTCGTACGCGACCGTGACCTGCCGCCGCTCGCCCGCCTCGGTGGGACTGGCCAGCGCGATGAAGAGCGCGTCGTCCCGGTGCTCGAACTCCAACGCGCCATTCGCTCCGGTGACGGCCAGAACCCGCATGCCGGTCCCATCGGGCTTCGGCTCGATCAGGTCCAGCCGCACCTCGTCGATCTCCGCCTCCAGAAAACGGAGATCGATCGTCGCCTCGCCCGCGATCATGTCCGTCTCGTCGCTCAGCGTGAGCGCGAACGCGTAATTCAGCGCATCGATTGCCGGGTTCTTCGGATACGTGTCCATCGCCCGCTCCGATGGCGGCTCCCGGGACGGCTCCGGCCCGGTTCGGCCCGGCTCCGGCGTCGGGCGCAACCCGTGGTGCGTCGAACCCAGCGTAAGCGATGAGACCAGCAGCAGCGGCAGGGCGTATTTCATCGGTACCTCGCGAAAGTGGTTCTGCGTCCGCCCCCAACCTGCACCGGGGAGTCCTCTCCCCGCACGTCCCGGAGGCGCGTCCTTTTCCGGTCGCGACGCCTGCTGCCGCTGGCGTCGTCTGGAGCCGAATTGACGGACCGCTCAAACCGTCGGTAGCGTGAGACATGCGTTACGACCGCCTTGGGAGTGCAGCGAACTTCGATCAACTGTACGACCAACGGGTCAGGAATGCGGCCTTCGAGTGGCTTGCCAGTCAGTGTGCCGTCCATGGGGACGTGCTTCCGCGACGCCCCCTCCTCGAGGGGGGTTTCGAGTTTCAGGGACGTCGCATCCACCTCGTCGGTCCACAGGGGATCTTCAAGCCGCGGACGATGGCGGTCCCGCTATCGATTACGACGACCCCAGCGGGACCCTACAACGACGCGTTCGGCCCCGAACACTTCCTTCGCTACCGTTACCGCGGCGATGATGTCGACCACCACGAGAACGTCGGCCTGCGCACCGCGATGGCATACCACCTCCCGCTGGTGTATTTCCACGGCCTTCTCCCCGGCAGGTACTTTGCCGAATGGCCGGTGTACGTGGTCGGAGATTCACCTGAGACGCTGACGTTCTCTATCGAGGTCGATACCCGGAAGATGCGTCCTGCCGCGGTACCGATGCAGGTAAGGGAGAGCGCCGCGGCGCGTCGAGAGACGGCGTTGCGCCGTCAATATGTGACCGTCGAGTCACGCCGAAGATTGCACCAGCAGGCATTCCGGGAGCGGGTACTCAAAGCGTACAGGCATCAGTGTGCGCTCTGCCGCCTCCGTCACGAGGAACTGCTCGACGCGGCCCACATCATTCCCGATGCCGAGCCGGAAGGGGAGCCCGAGGTAAGAAACGGCCTCGCGCTTTGTCGGCTGCACCACGCGGCCTTCGACCGGTTCTTCCTGGGTATCCGTCCCGACTACACCATCCAGGTTCGACCGGCGATTCTGCTGGAAGAAGACGGTCCTACGCTACGACATGCCATTCAGGGCCTTCACGGCCGGCGCATTTCCCTTCCACGTCGTCACTCTGACCGACCCTCGCCCTCGTCGCTTTCCTTCAGGTACGACCGTTTCCTGGAGCAAGCGGCCACCCTCTGAATCACTCGGGAGGATTCCCCATATCAGTTCGACCAGTACTTGCCTCTGTGATTATCGCATGCTGCGCCATGTGGCCGTCAGCACAACCGGGCGGCGCGCAGGAGACGATCGCCATTGTCGGGGCTACGGTCATCGACGGGAACGGGGGCGCCCCGCTGGCGGACGCCACGGTCGTGATCGAGGGCGCCCGCATTGCCGCCGTGGGGCCGAGAGGTTCGACGGCCGTGCCGGACGGCGCGCGGATCATCGACGGGGCGGGGAAGTTCCTCACGCCCGGCTTCGTCGACACCAACGTCCACACGAGCCTCTACGGGGCCGGCTTCGGGAAACACCGGAAGGAGAACGCCGTCTTCTACTGGGAGCGCGGGGCGGAGATCGCCCTCGAAGCCGCGCAGATGCACTTGAAGCACGGCGTGACGCACGTGCGGGACAGCTACGGCCAGCTCCCGCAACTCATCGAGGTGCGAGACGCGATCGCCGAGGGACGCGAAATCGGCCCGCGAATGCAGGTCGCCGGCAATATCGTCGGCTGGGGCGGCGCCTTCTCCGTCACCTTCTCGCTGATCTCCGACTCGGATCTGTCCCTGTGGGAGGAACAGTTCTCCGACCACCTCGCGCAGGGCGCCGGCGAGGACCTCATGGACATGTACCCGGAGGAACTCCGCGTCGCGATCAACGACTACCTCGACAAGGGCGTGGACTTCGTGAAGTACGGGGGAAGCAGCCACTGGTCCTATCCGACCATGATCGGCTTCTCTCCCGAGGCGCAACGCGTGATCGTGGAGGAGACCCACAGGCGCGGACTCGCCGCCGAGACGCACGCGACCAACCCGGAAAGCCTTCGACTCGCCGTGGAGGCGGGGATCGACCTCATCCAGCACCCGGAAGTCCTGGCCGGCCGTCCCTACTCGGAGGCGTTGCTGACGCAGATCCGCGAGCGCGGCGTGATCTGCTCGATGCTCGTGAACACGATCACGGGCGCCGCGTGGGAGCAGCACCTTGAGGACGTGGCCGCGGCCGAGGCGCGCCTCGCAAGCGAAGGGAAGGCTGCCGAGTGGGGGCGCCTGCGCCGGCCCGTCGAGCGGGAGAAGACGTCGTTCGAGCTGCGCCGCGAGCGCAACGCCCTGGGCCACGGCAACGCCATGCGCCGCCAGAACGCGAAGAGCCTCATCGACGCGGGCTGCATCGTCACGCTTGGAACGGACAACTTCCCCGCCGCCGACATCCAGTTCCTGCGCGAGCCGAAACCGATCTGGCAGGAGCCCGGCATCGGCACGCTGATGGCGATCGAAGGCCTCGTCGAGCTCGGCATGACTCCATCGGAAGCCATCGTCGCCGGCACTCGCAACGGCGCCCTCGCCTCCCGCGGCCTCGACGATTTCGGCACGATCGAGGCCGGCAAGTTCGCGGACCTCGTCCTCCTGGACGCGAACCCTCTGGAGGACATCAGGAACATCCGCCGGCAATCGATGGTGATGAAGGAGGGGACGGTGATCGACGTCGACGCCCTCCCGACGCGCCCCGTCATGTTCGTCCGCTGACTCCTGATCATCTGACCGCCGGCGTATCGTGGACATGAATAAACGGGAACGAGACGTCTCGCTGCGAGGTGTGCTGTGGGCAGCCTTCGTCGCTGCCGCCCTGGCAAACATGGCGTCCTGCGGAGATGGGCCGATGCCCCCAC
>VXMQ01000192.1 GCA_009841015.1 Candidatus Palauibacter denitrificans
ACGGGACATCTGGCGGCGCGAGACCGCGCGGACACGGCTGGTGACAAGGCCGCCGACGCGCGGGCCTGAGCGCGATGCAGGGCCGAGCCGGTGACGGGTTTTCGGTGGCCGGATCGGCCCCTGGCACCTCGCGTCCTGCGGCAGACCCGTCCCTCGGTGATCCGCGACCCACCCGTGGCTGCGGCTCCCACCGCTGGGCTCGGCGTCGTGATCGTCACCCAACAGCATGCCCGCCCACCGGGTCACGGCTATGTTTCCAATGACGGGCGGGCACCCTGAACCAAGCCTTCTCGCGCGGGGCAAAGCGGCCCCGCGCTCGGCAGGCCATGCACATCATCATCGAAAGGAAAGCTGAAACAATGGCCAAACTGGATTTGCCCACGGGACCCGCTGAACTGCTCGAAAGGGTCCGAGAGCCCCTCGGTCATCGTCTCGGTGGCGAGCACAAGATGCGCCTCGGCGGCGGCACCGCTCTCGCCGCGCGGTGGGAGCATCGGCACAGCACCGACGTTGACCTCTTTGTGGATGCTTCGGACTACGAGAAGTTGTTCAAGGGCGAGCAGCGGTTTCGCGCCGCTCTGGGACTTCACACCCGCAGTGCCCGGAGCATCGTCGTCGAGCCGGGGTTCGCGCGCATCGTCCTCACCGATGGGGGAGAGATCAGCGTCTCGACCAGTCCGTCGCTCACCGCGCATCCCGTGTCCGGCGATACGGTTCGCGGCACCAGCGTGCCGCTCGAAACCACGGCGGAGATCCTTGCGAAGAAGCTCCGCTACCGGATGATCCAAAACGCGCAGATCGTCCCGCGGGACCTCTACGACATCTCCTTCGCCCGATGGAATGACCCCAAAGCGCTTCAGACTGCGCTCTCGACGCTCAAGGACGAGCACCTCCAAGACATCGACACCGAGCTGGGCTACCTCCCCTCCGGTTGGATGAAGCGGCATCACCAGATCCTCATCGCGCCGATCAGTCGGCCCGACGCAGAGAATGCCGTCGGACTCGTTCGCGGCGTGCTTCAGGAACACATCCGTTCGAGGATGCCCGATAGGGACCGCGGGTTCACATGGGGAAGGTGAACTGACCCATGCTCGACCTCGCGAAGGTGCGGAACGCATACTTCGACCCGCCGCCCGGCGATCCGGAACGGGCTCTCACCCGCGAGGAACTGTACGCGCGCTACGAGCGGCGTCGGGTCGAGGGGTGTCTGCGTCGAGGCGGAAACCCGAGGCGGGAAGGCCTCGGCGAACATGGCTCCTTGATCGGAGGTACGGAAAAACCGCTCACCGCGTTCGGCGTCCGGCCCGAGCGGGCCGGGCGTCTTCAGCCGCTTCCGCTCGCTTGGTTCGACTACCCACGCGCACGGTTCGCACATCCCCCACCCGGCGGCACCGAGGAGGCGCACGACTTCTTTGCCGCGCTCGCCGCCGATCACTTGGCGGGCATGCCGGAGCGGCCCAGCGGTTCGCGGTTGGCGCACACCTTCTGTTCGGCCCAACTCAAGGGACGCGAGTGGTCGCAGGTTTGGCACGTCTTCGCGTGCATCCGCACGTGGGATCTCAAGCGGCTTCTTTCCCGGGGCGGACTCTCGCTCTACGAAGTCGCCCGAGCCATCCACCGCTCCGACACCTGCCGTGCCGAAGTCGTCACTTGGATCAACCAGTTCGCGGTTCCTCCCAGCCAGCAGGAGGATGCTGGCCCACCGCAAGACGATGTCGCACTGTCCGTCGGCCACGAGGCTTTCCACCCTACCCATACCCCTCGGGAACCCGAGATCGTCGATTCTGGACAATCCCAGAGCTCATAGATCCCCCGAAAACCGCTCTGGGAGCGCCCATCGGAGCCCTCAGAGCCGTCCCGCCTCCGGTTTGGGAGTCGAAGCCGGGAGAGCTCGTTATCCTTGGGTCCAAGCGCTCTCGGAGGAGGGTCGAGGACTGGAAGACCGGCACTTTGCGGGACGGGACCTCGACGGGTTCACCGGGCTTGGGGTTGCGGCCCGTGCGGGCCAGACCGAGATGCCGGATTGAGACGCTGAGGGCGGATACGCTCCTGAGAACCGGCCCCGCGTTCAGGCTCACTTGCCGTTGGACGAGACTAGGAGTTGACACCGGGACGAGGTCCATTACCTTCCGTGCTTCGTCTGATCCACCTTCCACATATCTTCCGACTACGAGATGCACCGCGAAGTTCACGGAGCACCCCACCTCCTCGCGGTGAAAGCACTCTCGCAACCCAACCCCCATGAACCGAGCGACAAGCGGATTCTATTGCCCTGCAAGAAGATACCGCAGGACCCGCCCACTTCAGCGACGCGTTCTCGGCCCAGGGAACCGGCCGACCATTCGCGGCGGCGACCGTCTCGGCATCTGCCGTTTCATGTTCGCGGCCGCCCTGTTCGCGGCATGCGACGGCGGTCCAGAATCACCAGCGGACTGGGTTGTCGAGGGAGGAGAGACGCTTGCCCAAGCATCGACGCGATCTCGACCCGTGGTCGTATTCGTGTTGGATCCCTCGCAGTGTTTTTCCTGCACCTCCCTCCTGTCGCAGTGGCTCGATTGGCGGGCCGCGCATCCAGACCAATTCATGCTGGTTCTTTCAAGATCTCCGCAGCAATGGGAGCGGCTCCGTCTGGCACCGCTCCCGGTGGCGGCGACCCTTTCGACACCCGTGGAGTCTCGGCTGCTGCCAGTAGAACTGATCTTCTCGGACGGATCGCTGGTCTATCAGTCGCCCCGGTTATTCGGCCTACAGGAGAGCCGACTTCTCTCGGAAACACGCGACACGACCCTCGAACAAACGATAGAACTCATGGCGTCCGACTGGGCGCATTCAGTATCCCACAACCAAACGCCGACCCCACACTCAACCACGGAGGTACCAGATGGAACCCAAGACCAGAATCGGTAGGCTACTCGCTCGAACCGGGCTGGGCATGATGCTTCTTGCCCTGCTCACTTTCACCGGGACGGAATCAGCGCAGGGATCCGGGTATTGGACGTACTTCGATGCCTACTCCCAGTGCCGGGACATATGCGGCGCCCCGATCGACGATCCCTCGTGTTGGTGCTATGTGATGGATCCGATCATCGTCATCGTCGACGGGGAGTAGCGACTCGTGATACGGTGGGCCTGGTTGTTTCGCGGCAGCTACGCGGCGTCGGCAATACTGGTCAGCGTCGGATGCGGGAGTGAGCCGGGTGCCAGTTTCGACCGCGCAGCGGCCGGGCCTGCCGTCACGGTTGTCGATAGCGTTCTCCTCGACGAGAACGATCGGTTCTATCTTGGCAACCCCTTCAGTTTGGTAGTGGACACTGCTGACAGTTCGTTCTTGATCTCGGACTTCTTCGAAAACCGGATCCTCAGATACGAACGGGACGGCAAGCTCCGGCAGTTCTACGGTCGTCCGGGGGGCGGCCCCGGCGAGTTCCGCTCCATCTCGACCGCTTTCGTCCTGGGCGATTCAGTTGTGGTTGGTGCTGGAAACCGCCGCAATCTCCTACAACTCTTCTCCAAGCATGACGGCGCCTACGTTGGAGAGCAGCCCTACGGCGGGCGGCCTGGGACGGGGGGAGTATCAGTGGTGGATCGCGGAGTGGTGTTTCCAACTCGAAACCTGGCGAACGGGACGATGGCAGCCGTCTGGCGCTACCCCGAAACGGCGATCGACTATGTCGTTCCCCTTCCAGCACCCTATCAGCGATCGTTGGAGGGCCGTGGTAGGTTCGCGGCCTTTCAGTCGTTCGGCAGTGTCGTAGCTTGGTCCGATACGTTGCTGTCCGGAATGAGCGGGCTGAACGAAATCTACCTCTCCACGCTGGATGGCGTGCTTCTGGACACCCTCCGTCTTCCCAACACGACGCGCCGAGGCGTTCCGCCCAACGTCCAAGAGGTATTCGATGACCTGGCATCCTTTAGCTCGATGACGGAGATGTTTGAGGCGGCTTCTTCAATGTATGGGCTCTACCGCATGTCAGATGGCAGCACGGTCGTGCTGCATCACGACTCCACGCTGGACGGAGAGTTGCCTGCCGGGAACATCACATCGGAAGTGTACCTGAGCATCATCGCCCCCGATCGAACGACTGCGTGCGTCGATGCGCCCGTGCCCTACTCGAACGAAATGCGTCCAGTTCACACCGTGGCCCGAGACACCCTCTTCCTCCTTGACCGACGACTCAACGAGGCTGAGGACGACCTCCTGACTTGGATTCGAGCCTACCGGATCGATGCGAGCGGCTGTACATGGCTCGACTTAGACTGAACTGAAACTACTGCGCTTCCACCGCCTTCCGTCCCGACGGAGGCGGAGGCGCTTTCGCGGTTCGTCGGTCGCCATCGAAACAATCCGCCGCAGGTTTGATCTAACGACTTCACCGAGCGGGGTGTTCTTCCGATCCAAGAACCTCCAGTAGGGTGCAAGGCATTCCCGATCACTTTTGCATATCTAAAGTGATACACCACTCGCGCAGTGAATTATGTAAATCGTTATTCTATAGTAATTTACGGTGACGCAAGATCAACGTAATCTGGTTCCGCCCGAACTCGGCTCGCTCTCCCTGGTGCACTGGCTGCGGCTCGGCGGGAACCGGCTGACGGGGCCGATTCCGCCGGAGCTGGGCGATCTCGCCTCGCTGGTCCAGCTCCACCTGAACAACAACCCCGGACTGTCGGGACCCCTGCCCCCGAGCATGGCGGCGCTCTCAGGGCTGAGCGAACTCCTGCTGAACGGGACGGATCTCTGCGCGCCCGCGGACGCCGACTTCCAGGAGTGGCTGTCGGCGGTTCCGTTTGCGCAGGTGCGGCCGTGCGGGATGGCACAGGGTTCGGGGGCGTATCTGACGCAGGCCGTGCAGTCGTCGGCGTTCCCGGTTCCCCTCGTCGCCGGCGAGCCGGCGCTGCTGCGCGTGTTCCTGACCGCCTCGCGCAGCACGAGCGTGGGCCTCCCGCCGGTGAAGGCCACGTTCTACCTCGACGGCAACGAGACCTACGCCGTCGACATTCCGGGCTCCCAGGTCCCCATCCCCTCCAGCGTTGATGACGCCGAAAGCGCGCTCGAGAAGTCAGCGAACGCCGAGATTCCGGGATCCGTCATACAGCCGGGATTGGAGTTCGTCGTCGAAGTCGACCCCGCCCACGCGCTGGATCCCGGGCTCGGCGTGGCGCGGCGGATCCCCGAGACGGGTCGTGCCAGCGTCCGGGTGGAGGCGTTGCCCGCGTTCGATCTCACCTTCGTTCCGTTCGTGTGGGCCGGGGGCTCGGACCTGTCGATCGTCGACGTCGCCGAGGCCATGGCCGCCGATCCGCAGGGGCACGAATTGCTGTGGGACACGCGGACGCTGCTTCCGGTCCGCGACCTCGACGTGAAGGCCCACGAGCCGATCCTGACCTCGACGACCAACGTCTTCACCCTCTATCGGGAAACCGGTCTCGCCTGGGCTGTGGAAGGCAGGATGGGCAGGTACATGGGCATCATGCCCGAGTATGTCATCGGCGGTCAGTCGGGGATCGCCAGCCTCGGCGGTTCCTTTAGCTTCAGCGTGGCCGACTCCTACGTGATAGGCCACGAACTCGGACACAACCTGAATCTCCTCCACGCACCGTGCGGCGGCGCCGGCGGCCCGGATCCGGCCTTTCCGCAGCCCGACGGGTCGACGGGCGATTGGGGATACGATTTCCGCGACGGTGACCTGGTACCGCCTCGCGCGGCGGACATCATGTCCTACTGCGGTCAGCCCCGCTGGATCGGCGGTTACGGGTTCACGAAGGCAATGGGGCATCGGCTCCGCCGCGAAACCGACGCGAACGCATCCGCCCGCGCCACCGTCGAGGCTCCGATCAGGACGCTCCTGCTGTGGGGCGGCGTCGACGCGCTGGGCGAACCCTTCCTCGAACCCGCCTTCGTGCTGGACGCCCCGCCCGCCGTCCCGACCTCCCCCGGCGCGTACCGACTCACCGGCCGCACGGAGAACGGCGGCGAGCTGTTCTCGCTGAGCTTCGACATGCCGGAAACGGCGGACGGCGACGGCGGGTCAGCCTTCGTCATCTCGCTGCCCGTGAGCGCCGAGTGGGCCGGCTGGCCGGCGAGCATCACGCTGTCCGGTCCCGCGGGCTCGACCACGATGGACCGGGCCACGGATCGGCCCATGGCCATCCTGCGCGATCCGGAGAGCGGGCGGGTGCGCGGCATCCTGCGCGGTCCCGAGTCCGTCGACCCCGCCCGCGCGGTGGCGATGGCCGGACTGGCGTCCGCGACGGCGGCCGGACCGGAGCTGGAGGTCCTCGTGAGCCGCGGCATCCCGGCGGAGGTCCGGGTGCCCTGACCTGCCCCGCCCTTGCCGCGGATCCGGGGCAAGGGCGGCGCACCCGGGAATCTACCTCGAACCGGGCACGCTGGTGATGTAGATGTCGTTGTTGGCCTCCCGGGACGAATCGAAGGCGATCCTGCGACCGTCCGGCGACCACGAGGGACGGAGTTCTTCCCAGATCAGTTGGAGACCGCCATCCGACAGGAGCATGACGTTTCCGTCTTCCTCCATGATGTGGATCTCGTGCTGGCCGTGGCGGCCGCGGGTCGAGGTGAAGGCGATCCTGCGGCCATCGGGCGACCACGACGGGTCGTAGTCGCTGGCGGCGTCGTTCGTCAGGTTTCGGATGTCGGTTCCATTCGCATTCACCGAGTAGATCTCCCTGTTGCCGTCGCGGGTGGACACGAAAGCGATCCCGCGACCGTCCGAAGACCACGAGGGGTCATAGTCGTCGGCAGGATCGCTCGTCAGGCGCGAGAGGCCCGTCCCGTCGGCATTCATTACAAAGATGTCAAGTCCGTTCTGGACGGTGTTGAGGTCGCTCCGATTACGGGTTGCGAAGGCGATCCTGCGGCCGTCGGGCGACCATGTGGGGGCATAGTCGTCGCCAAAATGAGTTGTCAGTCGCGTGACACGCGTCCCGTCCGCGTCCATTGCGTAGATTTCGTTGTTGCCGTCTCGGGTGGAGACGAAGGCGATCCTGCGGCCATCGGGCGACCACGACGGGTCGTAGTCGCTACGCGACTGGTTCGTCAGGTTTCGGACGTCGGTCCCATCCGCGTTCGCCGAGTAGATTTCCCTGTTGCCGTCGCGGTCGGACACGAAGGCGATCCTGCGGCCGTCCGGCGACCAGGACGGGTCGTAGTCCCCGCCGGAATGGTCCGTCAGGCGTCGCGGCAGCACGTCCTGGCTGAAGCCACGGCCAGCCGAAAGGCCGCCGGGGTCCGTCGCACGGACATCAATTCGCGCAGACCCGGTCCCCACGCCCCGGATCGTCACACCGCCCGCGAACACGGAGACCTCCACGGTGGCTGCGTCCGAGGTCTCGGCCGCGTAGGTCAGGACGTCGCCGTCCGGGTCACGGAAGGCCACGTCAACCTGATAAGTGATCGTTTCGTCGAGCATCACCCCCAGGGGGACGATCCAGTTCGCCGCTACGAACTCCGGTGCCCGGTTCGGGGGTGGGGGCCGTCGCCGCCGACTTCAACGGCGAC
>VXMQ01000205.1 GCA_009841015.1 Candidatus Palauibacter denitrificans
CATCGAAGGCCGCCTGGACGCCATGGACCGCCGCTTCGAAGCCATCGAAGGCCGCCTGGACGCCATCGAAGGCCGCCTGGACGGCATCGACGGCCGATTCGTGTCGATAGACCACCGCTTCGAAGCCATCGACAACCGCTTCGACGCGCTGGACGTGAAGTGGGAGGGTCGGTTCGTCGCTCTCGCCAACGACATATCCGGACTGCGGGCTGGCTACGCCGATGTCCGCGAGCATGTCGTCCGTCTGCATGGGAACGTCAACGCGCGGATGGATGGGTTCGAGGCGCGACTCGACACGATGGGCGAGGACATCGACGCGCGATTCGACACGATGCGCAAGGAGATCGCCGCGCAGTTCGCGACCCTCTCCCAGACCGTGGTGCACGGGTTCAGCCGGCCGGAGCCCGCCTGACGGGTGTACCGGTCTCTTACCTGGGGACTACGCGGGTGATGCGGCCGTTGGGGTCGACGAAGATGAGGGGGCCTCTCCAGATGTCGTCGCCGTAGGGGATTCTCGGGGCGGCTTCGAGGGTGCGGGCGAGGTCCGCGTCGGGCAGGCGGTAGGGTTCGGCGAGCGTCGGGTCGACTTCGTAGCCGAGATCCGCGAGCGACTGGATGGTGATCGCGCTCAGCGGTTCGTCCACACCGGGACGCTGGTACGGCGACATGAGTTCCGGCGCGAGGACGGTGTCCCTCCAGTGGCTGTTCCGCGATCCCTGACCGCCCACGTTCTCCACGGGCACCTTTGCGCCCGGGTAGCCCGCCCCGCCGGCCGCATCGAACGCCGCGATGGCCAGCGGGCCCGTGAAATGGGTGTCCGGTGACGATGTCTCCGAGGCGGGGTTCCGGACCAGGCCGACTCTCGGCCAGAGGGTGCCGAAGCCGAGCACGTGCGCCATTTCGTGAAGGATCACCTCCTGCAGGTCTCCGGTCGGGAGCCGGTCGAGGTCGGCGGCGTCCATCAGGATCCGGCCGTAAAGGGGCAACGAGGTCGCGGTCCGGACCCAGCACGGCCCGGCGCGTCCCAGGACGCCCCGCTCACCGTCGATCTCGGCTACCGCCACGACGATCACCACGCCCTGGATCGTCTCCACGCGGCGTTCGAATCTCGGGTCGCCGGCGCACCCCAGGGTCCGGTTCAGCAGCGCCTCGGGGACGTCCGTCGGCGCCAGGATCGCCATCCAGCGCTCCGCCGCGCGCTGGAACGCGGTCTCGTGGGCCGCGGTCATCGGCGTCGCGAACACGAGTTCGATGTCGAACGATCCCACCGGCCGCTTGACGGTCACATCGAACGATGTGGCGACGGCGGCCTCCTCGGGGTCGCTCGCCGTCACGGTGACCGTCGCGACGCCGGCGGCGACCGCGCGGATCGTCAGCGTGTCGGCGCCGACCGAGGCCGTCGCGATCCCGGGACTGGACGAGGTCGCCGTGTAGGTGAGCGCGTCCTCGTCCGGGTCGCGGAAGTAGGCGGCCAGGTCGATGGGCGCCATCTCGTCCACGAACAGCGTCCAATCCGGGATCGCGTCCACGACTTCGGGCGCGCGGTTCGGCACGGTGACCTCGAAGCGCTGCTCCGCGGTCAGATCGTGCCCGTCGCGGGCCGTCACCGTGATCGTCGCCGGACCCTTCGCGAGCGCCGTGACCGCCACCGAGTCGCCCGAGACGGAGACGGCGGCGACCTCGGGGTCCGACGAGACGGCGGTGTAGGCGAGGGAGTCGCCGTCCGGATCGCGGAAGAAGGGGGACACGACGACGGCCTCCGCCTCGCCGACCTCGAGCGTCAGCGGGGGAAGCACCTCGACGGCCTCCGGGGCGCGGTTCGGCACCGTGACCTCGAAGCGCTGCTCCGCCTCGGCGCCGTCGGTATCGCTGGCGGTCACCGTGACGGTCGCGACGCCGGCGGCGACCGCGCGGATGGTCAGCGTGTCGGCCGAGACCGTGACCGTCGCGACCGCGGAGTCGGACGAGGTCGCGGCGAAGGTAAGCGGGTCGCCGTCCGGGTCCTGGAAGTGGGCGGACGCGTCCACCGTCGCCGTCTCGCCCGTAAACAGCGTCTGCGCCGGGATCGTGTCCGCGACCGCGGGGGCCCGGTTCGGGACCGTGACCTCGAAGCTCTGCTGGGCGGCCAGCCGCTGCGGGTCGCGGGCGGTCACCGTGATAGTGACAACGCCCCTGGCGGCGGCGGTGACCGTCACGGAACTGCCGGACACGGAAACCCCGACGACGCCCGGGTTCGATGTCGCCGCCGTGTAGGACAGGTCATCCCCATCGGGGTCGCGGAAGTGGGGCGACACGTCCACGGTCGCCGTGTCCCCGACGGGCAGCGTCCGCGCGGGGATCGTCCCTACCGCCTCCGGCCCGCGGTTCGGCACGGGAGCGGGGCCCGTGACGTCCGGCTCGCCGTCGCCGCAGGCCGCTGCCCACACGAGGGCGGCCACCACCAGTACGCGTGCTCTCCGCGACACGCGCGGTCTCCGCCACCTCATTCCGGCGACTTCACTCCGCGGCTTCACTTCGACGCTGGCCGGCGGCGGGAGCCGGCGAGGAGGCCGACCGCCACGGTGACGGCCGTGCCGATGAGGACGAACCAGGGCCAGGCGACCGCGGCCCGCGCCCCGATCCATATCGCGGTGACGGAGCCGATCCCGAACACGATCCCAATCCGGGCCGAGCGGCTCGTGGCCCGGCGCGAGAAGCGGGCGAGCGCGAACGCCCCCAGCAGCCCGCCGTAGACGAGCGACGCGATCCCGAGCGACACCTCCACGGCCGTGCTCTCCTCGCTCAGCGGGATGAACCCGATCGCCGCCGCCACGAGCAGGGCCGTCCACGCCACGGCCGCGATCCTCCCCACGCGAAGGATCCGCCGCTCGTCCGCCTCCGGGCGGGACGCCGCCCAGAAGTCGTAGGCCACCGTCGATGAGAGCGCGTTGATCGAACTGGAGAGCGTAGACATGGCGGCCGCGAACACGCCCGCGATGAGCAGGCCGCGGGCGCCGGCGGGGAGCGCTTCAACGATGAACCCCGCGAAGATCTCGTCGGCGCGCACGAAGGCGGCTCCGTCGTACCACGCCCAGAGGCCCAAGCCAACGAAGAGGAAGAGGGTGAACTGGAAGAGGACGGCGAAGCCGCTGCCGACGAGGGCGCGGCGGCTCGCGGCGAGGTCGCGGCAGGCGAGGAGGCGCTGGACGATGAGCTGGTCCGCGCCGTGCGAGCCCATGGAGAGGAAGGCGCCGCCGAGCAGCCCGGCCCACAGGGTGTAGGGTCGCCCGAAGTCGAGCGCGGGGTCGATGACGGTGAGCTTCCCGGCCTCCCCGGCGCGGGCGAGGATCTCGGGCCACCCGCCGGGCACGGCGCCGGCGAGGACGACGAGGGCGATGAGCCCCCCGGCCAGGTAGAGCGCCATCTGCGAGGCGTCGACCCACACGACCGCGCGGATGCCGCCGATGAAGGTATAGATGAAGGTGACGGCCCCGATGACGAGGACGGAGGCGATGAGCGGCCACCCGGTGACGAGCGTGAGCGGGATGGCGGTCGCGAAGAGCCGCACGGAGTCCGCGAGGAGGCGCGTGATCATGAAGATGCCGGAGGTCAGGCGGCGGGTCTCCGTCCCGAACCGGGCCTCGAGCAACTCGTAGGCCGTCCGCAGCCGCCCCTCGCGGTACGCGGGCAGCAGCCAGGCGGCGACGGCGATGCGCCCGAGCACGTAGCCGGCCGCGATCTGCACGAAGGCGAGCGACCCGCCGTAGGCGATGCCGGGGATGGAAAGGAAGGTGAGCGTGCTCGTCTCCGTCGCCACGACGGACAGGAGGACGACGACCCAGGGCAGGTCGCGCCGGCCGAGGAAATACTCCTCTCCCCCGCGGGCGCCCCTGCCGAGCCACGCCCCCCAGGCGGTGATCCCGCCGAGGTAGACGACGAGGATCGCGAGGTCGAGAGAGGTCAGCGGTCGGAGCCCGAGGGCGCCGGACCGCCCGCGTCGCCCGGATCGCGGGGCTGGACGGCCTGGTCGCGGATCGAGGTCGCGACGGCGTCGTGCACGGCGCGCCGCAGCGCGATGTGCTTGCGGTTGTCCCGGGTCGGGTTCACGCGGTTCGTGAGCAGGACGACGAAGAGGTCCAACTCCGGATCCACCCAGAAGCTCGTGCCGGTGAAGCCGGTGTGCCCGAACGCGTCTTCACCGAAGTAGTCCCCCGCCGACGAGCGTCCGGACGGAGTGTCCCAGCCCAGCGCCCGGCTCGAGGCGGGGGCGGCCCGCGCCGTGAACCGCGCCACGACCTCCGGCGAGGGCGAGTCGAGACGGGCGGAGAACGACCGGGTGTACGGCCCGGGCGGGGGGCGGTCGGCGGCGGCCAGGCCCCGCCCTTCGCGCGCGGCCGCGAGGATCCAGGCGGCGAACTTCGAGAGGTCCCGGGCGGACGAGAAGAGTCCCGCGTGCCCCGCCACCCCCTCCAGCGCGTGGGCGTTCTCGTCGTGGACCTCCCCGTGTACGTGCCGGTGCCGGTAGACGGTGTCCACCTCGGTCGGCGCCGTCCGCCGGTACAGCGAGCGGGGCGGCTCGAACCAGGTCTCCGTCATCCCCAGCGGGCGGAAGACGAACTCGTTCAGGTGGTAGTCGAGCGGCTGTCCGGCGATCGCCTCGATCAGGAACCCCAGCGTCATGAACCCGATGTCGGAATAGACCGTCGGGTCCCCGTCGTCCCCCGGCTCGTAGTCGGGTTCGAGGGCGGCGATCGCCTCGCGGTACGCCTCTTCTCCCCGGAGGGTGCGCCAGAAGGGAAGGAAGGGCGGCAGTCCCCCCTGGTGCGTCAACAGGTGGCGGACGGTGACGTCGCGCTTCCACCCCTCCGACCACTCCGGCAGGTGCTCGCCGATGCGGGTGTCGAGGGAGAGGTCGCCGCGGTCGACGAGTTGCATCACCCCCGTCGTGGTCGCGACGACCTTCGTGAGCGACGCGAGGTCGTACAGGCTCGAATCCGTCGCGGCGACGTCCGTGGACAGGGTGGCGGAGGACGCCCAATCCAGGTTTCCGTAGCCGCGCAGCCGGACGACGCGGTCTCCCCGCCCCACGGCGAGCACCGCGCCGGGCGTCGCGCCGTCGCGGATCGCGGCATCGATGATGCGGTCCACGCGGGCGAGGGAATCGCCATCCATCCCCACATTCGCGGGCCACTCCTCCCGGGCCAGCCGCACGCGCCCGCCCGCGAGGGGCGGACCCTGCTCCGCTTCCGGGCTTTCGCCGCTGGTCAGGCCCTCGCCGAGCGCGTGGCGGGGCGGGAGCGAGATCGGCAGGCGGCCGGAGATCGGCGCGCCGAGAAGGGCGAGCGCGGCGGCTTCCTGCGAGGCGTCCGCTCCGCCCCACGCGATGAGGTACGTCTCCGCGTCCGGCACGGAGTTGAGCAGGTAAGGGCTCCCGAAGGAGACGAGCACGGGGGTCCGGCCGGCGGCATCGAGACGGTCGAAGAAGTCCCGGACCTCCTCCGGGAGGTCGGTGGAATCCGAGGCGGCGCCGGGCCGGACGTAGGCGGAGAAGATGACGGCGTCGGCGGAGCGGGCGCGGCGGAGGAGCGATTCGTAGACGCCGGGGTGGGTGTCGAGGCCGATCCGGGCGCGGCGGACGCGCACGGCCCGGCCGAGTTCGCGGTTGAAGACGCGTCCGGCGGCGAGGTCGTTCTGCCCGGCGAAGGTGACGGAGAGCACGGAGCGCGACTCGCGGCGGTCGAGGGGCACGGCGCCGGCCTCGTTGCGCACGAGCGTGATGGAGCGGGCGGCGACCCCGCGCGCGAAGGACTCATGCCACTGGGTGCCGACGAGCCGGGAGATGGCGTCGGGGTCGACCTCCGCGCCTTCGTGCAGGCGGGCCCGCGCCTTCAACTCCAGGACGCGGCGGACGGAGGCCTCGATGCGCCCGGCGGTGAGGCGGCCCGTGCGGACGGCACCGACGACGGCCGCGATGGCCCGCAGCGGCTCGCGCGGCATGAGCAGGACGTCGCTCCCCGCCTCCAGCGAGCGGATCGCGGCTTCGCTAGCCCCGTAGTCGTCGGCGATGGCGGCCATGTCGAGCGCGTCGGTGAACAGGACGCCGTCGAAACCCAGGTCGTCGCGCAGCATGTCCGTCATGAAGTACGGCGACAGCGTGGCGGGCGGGGCCCCGGCGCCGAGGATGCCGGGGGCCGCGACGTGGGCCGTCATCACCGCGTCGACGCCCTCGGCGATCGCGCGGCGGAAGGGGACGAGTTCGAGGCTGTCGAGGCGGGCGCGGTCGCCGGGAATGATCGGGAGGGCGACGTGGGAATCCGTCCCGGTGTCGCCGTGGCCGGGGAAGTGCTTGGCGGTGGCGAGCAGGCCGGCTTCGCGCGCGCCCCGGATGAACGCCGCGCCCAGAGCCGCCACGCGTTCGGGATCCTCCCCGAAGGAGCGCGTGTTGATGATGGGATTGGCGGGGTTGTTGTTGACGTCGAGCACGGGAGAAAAGGTGATGTGGACGCCGAGGGCGCGCGCCTCGATGCCGGTGATCCGGCCCGCGGAGTAGGCGTCGTCCTCGTCGTCCGCCGCGCCGAGCGCCATCGCGGGGGGGAGGACGGTCGCGCCGGGCATCTCGAGCATGTTCGGGAGCGCGTACACGCCGCTCACGCGGAACCCGGCGCCGGATTCGAAGTCCGCGGCGACGAGCAGGGGGACGTCGGCGGAGGCCTGCAGCCGGTTGAGCCGCGCGGCGTACCCGAGGGGGGTCCCGAGCGAGATCACGATCCCGCCGATCGCGTCGTCGCGCACGAGGGATTCGATGCGCGTGAACTCCTCGTCGTCGCGGGGGGCGTAGCCGCCGCTCATCCACACCATCACGAGCTGCGCGACCCGCTCCCGCAGGCTGAGGCCGGCGAGCGTCTCCTCCACCCAGGCCCGCGCCTCGGCCGAAAGGACGGACTCGATGGGCGGATGGCCGAGGGTGGCCGCGAAGCCGGGGCCGGTGGCGGCGGCCGCGGGATCCGGGCCGGCGGGATCCGCACCGGCGGCGCCCGCACCGGCAGGGTCCGCACCGGCGGGAGCCGAACCAGCCGCCCCGGGGACGGCCGGGGCCGGGGCGGCGGCGTCCGCGCTGGCTGGAACCACGCCGTCGGGGGCCGGCGTGGCGGGACCCGAGCCGGCGGGGTTGGACGAGGAGAGGCAGGCGAACGCGCTGACGGCCAGCAGCGTGGCCGGCCCGAGGGACGCGACGGTCCGCCGCGGCGCGACGACCTTCGGCCCGCGCGTCATCGCCCGCCACCGCCCGTCCCGCTTTCGGGGGCCACCCAACATCTCTAGTCTCCGCACCATGTCGACCTCCACCCGCCCCGCGTCTCGCGCTCGCTGCCCCGAA
>VXMQ01000101.1 GCA_009841015.1 Candidatus Palauibacter denitrificans
GGCGGCGTGATCGGCTTCGTCGGGCTGATCGTTCCGCACGCCGTCCGGCTCGCGTGGGGGAACGACCACCGCCTGCTCCTCCCCGCATCCTTCCTGGCCGGAACCGCCTTCCTCCTGCTCGCGGACACGGTGGCCCGGCTGGTGGTGGCGCCGGCCGAACTCCCGACCGGGGTGGTCACCGCCGTCGCGGGGGTCCCATTCTTCGTGGCGCTGCTGCTGCGGGGGGGACGGCGGTGAGGGACGCCGCGGCCTCGCGCGACTGGCGGCCGGTGTTGCGGGGCCGGGACTTGAGCTTCACCCATCCGCGCGCGGAGGAGGCCGCCGTGCGCCGGGTCTCGCTCTCGGTCTCGCCGGGACGACTCCTCGCGGTGGTGGGCCCCAACGGCGCCGGCAAGACGACGCTGTTGAGGCTCCTCTCCGGGTCCCTGACCCCCCAGGACGGCGGAGTCACCCTCGACGACCGCGTGCTGTCCGACCTGGACGACCGCGAACGTGCCCTTGCGATCGCCGTGGTGCCGCAGTCCGAGTCCTCCCCCTTCCCCGTCACCGTGCAGGAGATGGTGCGGATGGGGCGATACGCGCACCTCGGCGCGTGGGAGCGCTCGGGCGACAGGGACCGCGCGGTCGTGGAGGATGCGATGGCGCGCTGCGCGGTCACGGAGTTCGCGGAACGCCACCTGGGCGAGCTCTCCGGCGGCGAGCGACAGCGGGCGCGGATCGCTCGCGCGCTTGCCCAGGAGGCGCCGATCCTCCTCCTCGATGAGCCCACGGCCGGACTCGACCTCCGCTACCGCATGGAGCTCTTCCACCTGCTGCGCGAACTCCGGGCCGCCGGCCTCGGCGTGCTGGTCATCACGCACGACCTCAACCTGGCCGCCCGGTTCGCCGACCGGCTGCTGCTGCTCGACCGTGGACGCGCGCGGGCCCGGGGCGCCCCGGATGAAATGCTGTCGCGAGAGTCGCTGGAGGCGGTCTACGACTGGCCCCTCAGGGTGGTGCCGCACCCCGGGCCCGGGAGCGACACCGGCGCACCGCAGACCGTCCCCCTCAGGAGGCATGACCCGCGTCCCTGAAGTTCCGCCGGCCGATCACTCCCCGCGGGCGCCCGCTTCTTCACCCACGCGGCTTCTCCGGCAGACCGCGGCTAACCCGTATTTCCACGTCGGGGTCCGAAACGAGCCCCGCCCGCGTATCGCGTGCGAGGGCGGTGGCCCGGACCATTTCCTCTCCGCGAATGACGCCACGGACTCGACCGTTCGCCCGGTCAAGCAGGATCGCCATCGGCTTGTCGGTGTCGCCGTCCAGTCTCGTCATGCCCTCGGGGCCGGAGAACACGATGCGGTCGAGCGAGGCTCGCCACTGATCCTCGAACGGGACCATGAACTGGAAGATTCCGCCCCCGTGATCCACTTCGTCGACCGCGAAACTCAGCAAGAACAAACTCTCTCCGCCCGCACCGAGGCCCTGCACCTGGTACCGGCCGCTACGGGACGGAAGCACCGTCGGCGCATCGAGCACGAACGCGGGATCGAGGTGCAGTCCACCATCCGCGTCCACGCCACCCCACAGCAGCAGCTTTGGCCCTCGCCCCTCACCGGGAGACGTCGGGGCCATGTCCGCCGCTCCGGTTTGGTAATCCAGCGCCTTCCTGAAGTGATAGTCGCTGATCCAGGCGGGTTCGCAGCCGCTCCCCATCACGTCGGGGATCGAACTGGAAATCAGGCTGTCCCCGCGCGCGTCGTAGCCTGCGATTCCGATCTCGCCGTCGCTGTACGGGTAGTTCGGGTCGTCATCGAAGGCGATACCACAGGGCGTGTGCCGAAGACTCAGGTTATGTCCCAGTTCGTGGGCCATGACCCAGGGCTCCGATACGCCGACGCTCGAGGTTCCCGGCAGCCCGCCGACGCCGAGGATGCCGGATCGCCGCACGGGTTCCATTACCCCGTAGTAGTGCCCGGGCCCCTGCTCCATCGTCCGGACGAGCCGGACCTCCGACAACAGGTTTCTCCATTCGGCCAGCGATTGGGGATTGTTCGTGGTTACGTAGGGCTCGCGCACGGTCACGTTCCAGTCCTGCACGGGGAGGACATGTCGCACGAACCCCCCCGTCTCCTGGCTGGACGCAAAGTCGTCAGCCCAGTCGATGACGCTGCTGTCCGGCACCGACTGGTAGAGGACGGGGACGATCGTCAAGTCAAGACGCGGCATCTCGCGGACATCCAGTTCCAGCCGCCCCTCCGCGGGCACGCGGACTTTGCTTCCCGCCGCTCGCGGCATGATGCTGTCAGGATCCACCTCGATCACGACGCCGACGCCCGGTTTCAACACGCCCGCCGGGATGTTCGCGCTGAAGGACTGCGTGAGATCCTCGGGCCTCGGCGAAAGAGGGAGCCCCCGTTCCGATTCGAGTTCCATCGTCGCCACGTGCACCTCCGACCCGGCCAGGTAGAACGTGGCTCGCGCCTCCGGCTGGTAGGCGTTCGCTCGATCCGAAGTTGCGAACACTCGCAGCAGGGCCGGGCGCCCGACGATCAGGGGCACGTCCCCTCCGAGGTTCTGAGCGGCCTGCGTCAGGTGCACGGAGGGGATGTCCAGCAGAAAGGGTGCCGGCTCGCAGCTCTCCCCCGGCGCCTGCCGACCGATGGAGCCGAGCCACGATTGGAACCAGGCGACGTCCGGCGCGCAGACTCCGCTGTCGTTCCACCAAAAATCGGTGAGCCCCGTGAGGTCGACGAGCGAGCCCGGCAGCGTCCCCGTGAAGCGGTTCTCCGAAAGGTCCAGGGTTTCCAGTCCGGTGAGCCGGCCCAGCTCGCCGGGGAGATTGCCGGTCAGTTCATTCCCTCCAAGATCGAGCAACCGCAGCCGGATCAATTGCCCGATCGCGCCCGGGATCGCACCCGTGAGTCGGTTGTCGCCGAGATTGAGTTGGCGCAGTTGCGTCAGTTCCCCGAGTTCGGATGGCATCGAGTCGGTCAGCCGGTTCTGGCTCAGATCGAGTTCCTGCAAGGAGGAAAGCGTTCCGATTTCAGCGGAGATCGACCCTTCCAGTCCGTTGTTGGCGAGATTCAACGAGACGGGCAGTCCCCGTTCATCCACGGTCAGCCCGTGCCACTCCGCGACGGGTTCGTCGGTCAGCCAGTTGGTGTTGTTGGTCCACTGGCCACCGCCCGCGGCGTCGTACAATGCCTCCAGAGCCCCCCTCACACATGGTTCCCCACCCTGATTGACCCGCAGGCTGGCCAGCCAATCCTGAAAGACGCGATCCGTGGGAGAGCAGAGTCCGGTGCTCGTCCAAAGGAATCTGTCGAGCGGCAGGTTGACGAACTCGGCCGGGATCGGGCCGGTGAGCCCGGTGCTTCCGATGGATAGCGTCGTCAGATTGGAAAGGTTCGCCAGTTGGGGCGGCATGGGACCCGTGAGATCGTTGTTGTAGATGACGAGTTCGCGGAGGTTGCTCAGATTCCCCAACTCCGGCGGCATCGGACCCGTGAGTTCGTTCCGGGCGAGCCACAGTGATTCGAGAGAGGTGAGAGTACCGAGCCAGACCGGTATCTCCCCGGTGAGACGATTGTTCCAGAGGTTCAGTTCCCGGAGGCCGGTCAGGTTCTGCAATTCGGACGGAATCGGACCCGTGAACGCGTTCACACCGAGCAACAGGTGTTCCAGGCTCGCCACTCGCCCGAGCCAGGCGGGAATGGACCCGTCCAGTTGGTTCCGGGACACATTGAGGCGGGCGATTTGCGAGAAGCTTGCGAATTGGGCCGGGATCGAACCCGTGAGGCGGTTGTGGCTGAGGTCGAGCCAGTCGATTTCGGTCATCCCGCCGAGTTCAACGGGAATCGAGCCCTCCAGCTGGTTTCCGTTCAGGTGGATCCGCCTGAGGGTCGTGAGGTTGCCGATCTCCGGTGGGATGGAGCCGCTGAGGTTGTTGTCCCCAAGATCCAGGTAGTAGACCTTCGGCAAACCTCCCAGTTCGGGCGGGATCGGCCCGGTGAGTTCATTGTCCGCCAGAAGAAGCCGTTCGATCTCCGTGAGATTTGCCAGTCGAACGGGAATCGTTCCCGAAAGCGCGTTCCGGGAAAGCTCGAGCCTCCGCAGCTTCGTCAACTGGCCCAGTTCGGGCGGGAGCGGACCCGTCAGACCATTGCTCATCAGGCGCAGGGCCGTCACCTGACCGTTCTCGTCCACCGTGACGCCGTGCCATTCTTCGAGCGGAAGCGTGGAGCCCCAGTTCCCGCTCGCCCTCCAGTTCGTTCCTCCCGTGCCGGCATGAAGGGCCTCGAGGATGTCGCGTTCGGACAGCTCGCACTCCTCATCCGTGCCCTCGTGGGTCGCAATCGAAGCGAGCCATGCCCGAAACATTTCGTCGGCCGGTGCACAGAGGCTCGTGCCCGTGTAACTGAATTTCGTCAGCGCCACGGCCGAGAGCGCCAACGGGATCGGTCCGGAGAGTTCATTCCCATCCACCGAGAGTTCTCTCAGCTCTCTCAGTTGGCCCAGATTCGACGGAAGCCGGCCCGTCAATCCGTTGTCTCTCAAACCCAGAGCCGTCACGAAACCGATGGAATCGGTGGTCACCCCGTACCACTGGCTGATCGAGCCCTGGCCCCACCCCTCCTGGTTCGTCCAGTTGGCGCCGCCGGTGGCATCATAGAGGGCGTTCACGACTTCAACGTCCTTTTCGTTACAGAAGGACGCGCTGAGACTCGGGATTCGGGCCGCCCAGGGAATCCATTCCGGCGTTCCCGGCACACAGAGGGAGATTCGCACGATGTCCAGCCGCGTGAACTCGATGAACGAGGTGGGGAGCGGTCCGGTGAGATTCCTGCCTCCGATGATGAGCCATCTCAGGTTGCGAAGATTCCCCAGTTCCGGTGGAACTAGATATCTAAGGTCCCGTGTAGCCCAGAGGGGTACACCAGTGCGTTCATAACATGTTATTGGACAATCATTTCCAAGAGTATTGCCGAACCTTGTCGTCTCTTGCCGTCCGCTGATGTCCCGTGTATTCTTCCCTGTGAAGTGATTTGGCATGTGATACACAACCACGGAAGGAACCCGCATGACGAAGCGACCCAGGACGCTCACCGCCGCCTTCGTGCGGACGGTCGGCCGCCCCGGCGTGTACGGCGACGGGCGAGGCGGGCGGGGGCTCAGCCTCCGCGTGTACCGGACGGCCAACGGCCGGATCACCAAGACGTGGAGGCAGCGCGTCCGGATCGAGGGCCGCCTGACCTCGATCGGACTCGGCCCGTATCCCGAGGTCACGCTCGCCGATGCCCGGGAGAAGGCGCTGGACAACAGCCGGAGGGTTCTCCGGGGACAGGACCCGCGCGGGCGCGGCGTTCCAACCTTCGCCGAAGCCGCGCGGCGGACCATCGAACTGCACCGCGACTCGTGGAAGGCCGGGAGCCCTCTGCCCCAGCAGTGGGAGTCCACGTTCCGGCTCCACGCCTCCCCGCTTCTCGACAAGCGGGTGGACCGGATCACGAGCGCGGACGTGCTGGCGTGCCTCGGCCCGATCTGGAACTCGATGCCCACCGCCGCGCGGAAGGCCAAGCACCGGATCGCCGCCGTGTTCCGGTGGAGCATCGGCCGCAACTACCGCCGGGACAACCCGGTGGACCGGGCGGTTGCGGCGTTGCCGAAGCCGAACGGCGGCGCGGCTGGCCATCACCGCGCCCTGCCGCATGACGAGATCGCGGCGGCCCTTCGTTCCATCCGGCGCGGGGGGGACGGGAGTCCGGCTGCGTTGTGCGTCGAACTGATCGTCCTCACCGCCGTGCGTCCGGGCGAGGCTCGGGGCGCGCTCTGGGATGAGATCGACAGGGACGCGGCGAGGTGGACGATCCCGGCCGAGAGGATGAAGGCGGGCCGCGAGTTCGCCGTTCCGCTCAGCACCGGCGCTTTGGACGTGCTGAGCAAGGCGCGCAAGCTGTCGGGCGAGTCGCCGCTCGTGTTCCCGTCGCGGACCGGCAGGACGCTCGCGCCGAAGACGGTGGCGCGGGTGCTCCAGATCGCCGGGGTCGACTCGACGCTTCACGGGTTCCGGTCGAGCGCCCGGTCGTGGATGGCCGAGACCGGCGTCCCGGCCGAGGTCGCGGAGGCGTGCCTCGCCCACGTTCCCAAGAGCCGAGTCGTACAGGCGTATCAGCGCTCCGACCTGCTGGAGCGCCGCGCCGAAGTCGTGCAGGCGTGGAGCGATTACCTTACACCGCGCGATACGACGCCTTAAGGGTCATTTGGGAGACCGTTCGTACTTGCCGTGTCAGGTTCAGAAGGAGTCCTGAGCACGCTCGGCACACTCCAGCTAACGGCCCGTCGGGCTGCAACCCATGGAATCACCGATGACGGCCCAACAGAATAAGCTCCACCGCCTGAGGCACGGTCAGGCCTTAGCCCTTCAGTACGCGGTTCAACTCTTGCTCAACTCAGCGCGTGAGCCCGTGATCGTCCGTCTCGCGTTGTCAGGCGCGCAGACGACCGCCGCGAACGCGGTCAGCACGGCGGTTCTTGGTTGCGATTACGCCACCCGCTTCATGTTGCCGTTCGTCGTCGAACTCGCCCTGAAGGCGCTGATCGGCAAGCACAACAACGACCAAGGTGCGTGGGGACATCACCTGTCCGAGTTGTACGACAGATTACCCGCGAACGTGCAGGCCGAGTTGGAGCGCGATTTCGCACACATCAGGGGCGCAGAGATGCCCGCTGAAAAGAGGACGGCGCGGAAGATTCTAGCGGACCACGACAACGACTTTCCGGAGTGGCGCTACCTCGATGATCCGAACAAGCTGGCGGGCGGCCCGGTCGATACTCTGCAGTACGTCGCATGCGCCATCCTCGACATCTACAACTCAACGTGAGGCTGCCGACGGCTCCCGCTGCTTGACTGGGTTCGCGCCACCACCCTGTGTGGCCCCCAGAAGGCTGTGAGGCGCAGCGCGAAGGGGTAAGGTAGCTCGCCGGTTGCGCGAAGCCACCGACCGGCGATGGGGGTGCCGCTGGCGGAGGTCGATACGGCTCCGGGACGGCGGTTAGACCCCTTGGGAAACCGCCTCGATTCGGATGGTTGACACGGTCGGAATCGGGCTTCTCCGTGTATGGTATTGAGACTCCGCCGCCCCGAGATTCCCGCCGGCGCAGGCTGACTGGCGTGCTTCCCCAAGGGCTGGCTCACGGCCTTAAGGTCCGTAAGTATCCATCTTACAAGCGGACGCCCGTTTTTCGCGAAGCGACCTGCTTCACAGCGCCCCTTTGCGA
>VXMQ01000014.1 GCA_009841015.1 Candidatus Palauibacter denitrificans
GATGGGCGCGGCCATCTGCACCGTCAGGGTGTCGCGGGTGGAGATCCTGAAGAATGCCGAGTGCGTGGTCCCATACCCGATCCGCTCGGCCCGCAACCGGTATTCGCCGGGGGCCGGGACCCGCAACTCGAACACGCCCGTACCGCTCTGCGTGAGCATCCGCGCGACGCCGCGGCCGTCCCGGCCCACCAGGGTGACCATCGCCCCCGCGATGGCCGCGTTGTCCCCATCGTCGACGAGCCGGCCACGCACCACCTGGCCATGAACGGCCGACGCAACCGCGCTCTGCAGCACGACCAGCGCGATCGTCGCGATCGTCACGCGGATCCGGCCGCGGCCGGCGGGCATGGCGCCTACCCCCCTCGTGTCAGCGAGCGATCTCCACATGCCACGGATGCTATGCCTGCAGCAGGTACAACCCAACCCTGGAAGGAGCCCAGGGCCCGTCGTGTCGTCGGGGCTCTTGCTTTGGGGGACCCGGACACCAGACCCTACCACGGTGTCCGAGGAACGGAATGATCCTCTAGTGAAACGGTGACGACACCGATGGAGATCGAGACTGGGACCACCCGCAAGGCCGTCTCCGAACTGCGTCGGATCTCTGGCCTGACTTGGGAACAGCTCGCTGCGCTGTTCGGGGTATCGCGCCGCAGCGTCCACTTCTGGGCGAGCGGTAAGCCGTTGAATGCCGCCAACCACGAGCGGCGCATGCATGTGCTGGATGTGGTCCGGCATGCCGACCGCGGCACGGCGCGCGGCACGCGTGCGGCGCTGCTCGAAGTCCGTGAGGGCACGACGGCGTTAGAAATGTTGACGGACCAGCGGTTCGAGGAAGCACGTACAGCCCTCGGTCGTGGACGGGCACGTCCCGTCCCGGTGCTGACCCAACTCAGTGAAGCGGCCCGAACTGCGCGCCGGCCCCTCCCGCTCGACGAGCTCTACAACGCGAAGAGCGACCGTGTCCACCGGGAACTGGGTCGCGGACGCGCCGCTCGAACCGCGAGGGGCCAGTAGCGGACCGCCGCTAACTTCTTCGGTCGCCGAAACCATGGTGCGGTGCTGGGGCAACATCAACGTGCCCGTCCGGCATCAATGACCTAGCAAGGCGATTACCCTCGAAAGTTCGTGCTCCTGCTTATTGAGGATCTGCTGAGCCTTGTCCATCAGCTTGCCAATCTTGCTCGGGTCATTCATCGAAATCCGCTCCTTGCGCTCCGTGTCGAGACGAAAGTACCGCCTCCTGCACGCTTCCACGCTCCGGCACGGATCTTGCTCATCTCCTTCCCGGTCTACCGGCACCTCGCAACGACAACGTCGCATCAACTGCTTCAGTTGATAGTCGACGGCGTCCGCGGTCCCATCCATGAGCACGCTAACGATCGGTCTGGCCCAGCCCGCCAACCCCCAGCCCTTGGCCTTTCGATGGTGGATCGGCTCCGCGGCGCTGCCGGTCCCAAGCGACACGAGCACAAGAACGTCTGGGTCATGCCCTTCTGAAACGGCCTCCGCCCACGCGCACATGCCCGGGTTGTTCGCAAAAACCCCGCCGTCAATGAGGACACGGCTCGTCTCATGTTCCCCCAAGCCCTGAACCACTGCGGGCTCGAAATACGTGGGACCAGCCGAGGTCGCCCGGGCCACGTGTGCCAGATAGTGGTCTCGGTCCGGCTCCGTTCTTGCTTTCGAACTCTTGAAGAAATACGTGTCGCGTCTCTCAAGATCGTAGCTCGTCACAACGATCTCAGCCAAACACTGCGAGAGCTGAGCATCACCCAGATGTTCGGCCAGAAGTCGTTCCAGGGGTTGGTGATCATGGCTCCTGCGCCACCAGCGGGCTATCCGTTCATTCCAGCTGCGACTGAAGATCTCCTTTCCGTGTTGCTTGTAGAAGTCAAGAATCTGCTCGGCCGAGTACTTCGCAGTGTCGTCGCAATCGGCGGGACAGTTTGCGTCGCACCCATGTGGCGCGGTCAACAGCGCTGCCAAAATGCCGCCGGTGGAGGTGCCCACGATGAGGTCGAACATCTTGTGAGTGGGCTTGCCTACTTCCGCTTCAAGATGGTTCAGAACAACGGCGGGAATTACGCCGCGAATTCCGCCTCCGTCGATGGATAGTATCTTGTACATTGTCGGAGTCCTCCGCGGTCCCTCCGTCCGTCCTGGACCGATTGGGCTGTTGCGTCTGCGCAATGCCCATATCAACCAAGTCGAGTTCGCGTTCGACGGTGAGCTTGAGTAGGCGCCGCGCCGCCCGGTGCTCGCGCAGCATCTTCATGCGCTGGATCGGATTGTGTCGCCCACACCGTTCCTCGGACCGCAGCGCGACGCGGCACCGGTAGCGCCAGGAACCCGAGCGCGAACGCTACGAATCCGCGCTCGCGAAGCGGATTCGGCAATCGACGAGGCTCATTTTTTAGAGGTCAGGTGACTGTGAGGGCGCTGGCAGCAACGGCCTGGTAGCAGCCGAGACGGCACCAAGTGTTTCCAGACGGTCGACGACGATGTCCCGCGCTTGCGAGTACACCGCTTCGTTAAGCGTCATGCATTGGGCAGTGATCCAGAAATCGACCTCACGTGAGCCCCACCGAAAGACGAGGAATCGCCGCCGCTCGTCGGAAGCCTCGAAATAGAATGCTCCCAGGCAGAAGGACAGGAAACCGTTCGAATCGACCTCTGCGGAACCTACCTCGAAGTTCCCGCGAAAGCCCTCCGCCGCGAAACGTTCGAATAGAGCGACGGTCTCGGCTTCACTGGGCAATGAGGCTAGCGTCTCGATGGCTTGAGTCAACACATCGAGTTGGCCGGCGGTGGCGATCTTGGCGATAGTCGCTACAGCTACACTGTCCATGCGGAACTCGCTCTCTTCGGTCGAGTATCGTTGGAACCCGGATTGATCTGCCGTCCAGCCAAGCCCCTTCAAGACACCTATGTAAGTTTCGTATTGCTCCGCGGCATCATCAAGCGTACTTGGGAAGTCACGTCCGGTCGAGGCACGTGCAGCTGCTTGTGCGAAGGACAGGGAGTTGAGAATATCTTCCTGCTGCTGCCGTGAGACGGTCGGAACAAAGGAAAGGACACTACCCCAATGAACGGCTGCCTGCATCTCGTCAGGCAGTGCGCTTAACAACCGTGACGGCATGAAATCGTAGACTTCCACTTCCGAGAGATGCTCGGGGATAGTGAGATCTGAGCTTTCCGCCGTTGAGACTGCCACTTCAGCCGAATACGTCGTGTCGGCGGCATCGCCCGCGCCGCCGCAGCCCGTCAGGGTCCAGCCGGCTACGAGCGCAGTTGCGGCGACCAAAACGACTCTCTTCATGGCGTGGACCTCCTTAGGTTGGCCTCGAGTGACCGGAACGCGGGCTGAGTTGACGCTCACCGCAGTCGGGGGCTCGGGGGCAGGCGGGCGCAGATGCTCGCGGCTTCGGCGGCCAGCTGCCAGTCGTCGATCTCCTCGTAGGAGTTGTAGATGCGGATGATGGTGTCGTACTCGTAGATGTTGACACCGGAAACGCCGCGCGGGCTCTCGGGGCGGCACCAAACGGACGTTCCGTGCCGCTGGCCACGCAGGAACGAGATTTGTGATGACCATCCTTCCGAGGTCTGGGACACCCAGGTCCCGTCTCGTCGCCCGTCTATGAGCAGCCCTTCCTCGATCCCCACGTAACCGTTGTAGAGCCACCTCACCTGACCCCGTCCCTGGGCGTAACCGTTGGAGCACGGACCCGTCCATGTGGCGGTGGCGCCCGGCCGAAGCTGGCGGTTCCAGAGGTAGCAACCGGGTTGGTTCGTCACCTCCATCCAGCAGGCGGAGTCCGCGGGTCTGCCGGCGCACAGCTCACGCTGGACCGAGGGGGGCACGGCGTTATCCCGGCCGGCGCCAACTCGGGGGTCCGGTTGGCCAAGCCGCTCGCTGGCCGGCTGGTCCGCCTGGCCTGCGGCACCGGGGACCGCGCCCGTGCTGACGGCCCAGCTTTCCGCGACCAGAACGTCGTAGCCGCTCCCATCGGCGTCGGTCGAGAAGCGGGCGTCGAGCCTCGTCGCGTTCTCCTCGGCCGCCTGGGCGCTCGTGCCGTAGCCCACCGCGAACGCCTGGAACCTGGGGTCGTCCGGGTCCAGCGTCAGGTCGCGCCGGATCGCCCCGGTGTACCGGATGATCACGACGTGGCTGTCGCCGGCGTTCGACCAGAGGCACGACGCCTCCGCAACGTCCCCCAACTCGGCGACAAGGGACTGCTCCATCCCCTGCCGATCATCGATCGGAACGCCGAGTCGGTAGACGACCGCCACATCCTCCGTGATGACGCGCCGGACGGGGCCTGAACTCTCGAGGGTCTGCCGTTCGCTCCCCACGCACACGACGGTCGCCGAGACGGACTGTGCGGCGGCCGGCGCCGAACTCGCGAGCAGCAGAATGCCGACCAGCAGGGCGGGCACGCGTGCATTGCCGAGGGTCTGTGGTTGAAACGCCATGTTCCCGTACCCGATTCTGGATTCCCCCACTGTCAGCCTTAAGTATGGGGTCGAGTGTTTGTGGAGCGACACTGCATAATTGTAAAGTGGAGACACTCAATTGGATGTCTTTAGAGGCAAAAGCAATGGTCCGTTCGCACGGCGTCCGTCGCCGGGAACCGAAGCGCACCACCAAGTAGCGCGTGTCCGTGTCCACCCAATCCGGCAACCTGAGCTGGCCCTGGCCCAGCAGCTCACTTGCCAGTGCCACGACCAGGCTCTGCCAGTCCGGGCGGCCGCTCTCCTCAACGAATCCCTCGACGTGGTCGAGCGGCAGATCGCCGGTCCCGCCAACCGGTGAGCCCGCTGATGATGGGCGGTTGAGACTGCGGCGGACCCTTGTGTTGCAGCCGGGGTTAGGCAGGTTCGGCAGCTGATCCTCAAGTACAAGTTGGAAGTACAAGTTGGGAGCGGACGACTGATGTACAAGTACGAGATCATTCTCTACTGGAGCGACGAAGATCAGGCTTTTGTCGCCGAGGCGCCCGAGTTGCCCGGGTGCATGGCGCACGGAGACGATCACGAGAGCGCCTTGAGCAACATCAAGGATGCAATGCAGCTGTGGATCGACCGGGCACGTGAGTTGGGACGGCCCGTACCGGAACCGAAGGGCCAGCGCCTGGTGCCGGCTTGATCGACTCAGCACTACACCGCGTTGGCGCCGCCGCCGAGGGCGGCCGGAGCCGTGGCGGGCGGCAGCGAGGCCCTCGCTACACTCCCAATCCCCCCACCGGAATCACCCTCACCCCATCCGGCCTCGCGTAGCCGTACCCGCTTCCAACGATCACGCCCAGCGCCGCAGGCTCCCCGCAGCGATCCGTATCCACCCGGTCGGCGAACTTCAGGAGCGTCCTGGCACCCTCGTCGACCCGCCCGGTGCCCAGCTTGATCTCGAACGCTGCCCATCTTCCCGGCCCCGCATCCACGACGGCATCTACCTCGAGTCCCGTGTTGTCACGGTAGTGGAACACGCTCGCCCCGCTCGCCTGTGCGTAGATGCGCAGATCCCGGACGACCATCGACTCGAAGAGGAAGCCGAACCATTCGAAATCGTGGAGCAGATGATCGGGTCCCGCGCTCAAGGCGGCCACGGCCAGCGACGGGTCCACAAGATGGCGCCTGGACGCGGCCCGAAGTCGCGAACGGGACCGGAGATGGGGTGACCAGGGCGGCTGGTCCTCCACGAGCATGAGCCGTTCGAGCGCGGTCATGTAGGAGCTGGCCGTGTGGTTGGTGAGGTGCTGGTCAGGTCCACCGGCGTCCCGGGCCATAGCGGACATGCTCGCACACGTGGCGACGTTGCGGGCCAGCGACTGCAGGAATCGTCCGACCTTCGCCGGATTCCGGTCCGAGCCGTCCACCCGTCCGATGTCGGTCCGGCAGACTTCGCCGAGGTAGTCTCGGTTTTCCGCCATGGCGTCATCCACGGACAGCGGCGGATCATCTAACGACGAGCCGAGATGTCCGGGCCAGCCGCCCACGCAGACCAGCTCGGCGAGTTCGCGGACGGTCAGCTTCGCCACGGTACCGGGAACCGGATCACCGGCCAACAGCCGTGCGAGCGATACTTCGCCAGTCGACCGCCTCACCTCCAGGAGCGACATTGGCCGCAGCCGCAGCCGGCCGATTCGCCCCGCTCCGGTGTGCCGGGTGATGTCGTCGGGCGGAACAGAAGAACCTGTCAGGATGAAGTGTCCGCGACCTCGTCGGTCATCGACTACATGGCGCACATGGTTCCAGATGTCGGGCACGAGCTGCCACTCGTCGATGAGGCGGGGCGTCTCCCCCTGGAGAAGGAATGCGGGATCGGTCCTGGCAGCCCTGCGGGCGGAACTGTCGGCGTCGAGCCGGACACCGCTGGCCGCGAGTTGCCTGGCGGTAGCCGTCTTGCCGCATGCCCGAGGCCCCTCGATCAGGACCGCTCCGGATCGGGCCAGGCGCTGCTTCAGTTCTCCGTCCGCCACACGGGGCCAGTACTCCCGGCGCATCGGCGTGAGCGGCCACGGTGCCTCGGGTTCGCGCAGGATGTGGCGGGATGGAATGTCGGGTTGATAGGTCATCGGGGCGGGCTCTTGGGCTCTCGTAGATCCTTGAAGCAATGAGCCTAGCTCCACATCGACAAAATTGCAACGCTAACAACAACAAGATTGCAACGTCCTCAGCGACACAATCGCAAACCGGCGGCCCAGACGTACCTGCCCGATTGCCCGCGCGCGTGGTGCTCCGTAGGCTTCCCGTCGAGACGACACCCTCTCCTCCGCGCCGGCTGCCCGACGTGATCGAAGCCATGACATCCCGCCCGTCTTCCACCGCCCTCCTCCTGTGCGGTCTGCTCCTCACGGCCTGCGAGGTTCCGCCGCCGGACGCCGCCGAGGTCGCTGCTACGGATGCGGCGGCGGACCCGACCGACCCTGTGACGGACGCCGCGGGCGACACTGTCCCCGAGCGGGAGCCGCTCCCGCCCGACTCGGCCATCATCCGGCTCGACCCGAGCGATCCCAACCTCGCGGTGTGGCAGGACCGGGACATTTCCGGGGATCCTCCGCGGGAACCCGGGCCGATCGAGGTCGGATCCGTCCTTACCTTCTTCGGGCTTCCGATCGCGCGCACGCCGGAGGACCTCGTTGCGGGTGAGGTCGAGGTCGCCTTCATGGGGGCGCCGGTCGACATGGGGGTGGGGTACCGCGGGG
>VXMQ01000105.1 GCA_009841015.1 Candidatus Palauibacter denitrificans
TCCCGCTTTCGGACTACGGACGCGACGGGGCGCCGATCCGGTACAAGGCATGGGTGTGCTCGAATCCCGACTGCGGGTTCAACATCCGGATCGACAACGGTGAGATCAGCTTCGGACGTAACATCCAGCAGTCCTACAAGTAACCTCCCCGGCGGAGATTCCGCCGCCGCGCGGAGTTCCGCCATGCGGATTCCCGCCCTCCCGCCATCGGACTGGTGGCGCTGTGCCGCCCGCGAGGTGTGGCTGCCCACCGCGGCCGAGATGGCGGAGATCGACCGCGTTGCCGTCGAATCGGCGGCGATACCCGAGCGTGCCTTGATCGAGAACGCGGGTCGGGCGTTGGCGCACCATGTGCACGAGAGATTCCCGACCGGCCGTGTCGCGGTGCTCGCCGGAAGCGGCCACAACGGCGCCGACGCCCTCGTGGCGGGACGGACCCTGTCGGCCTGGGGACGATCCGTCGGGTTCGTGCGGTGCGGGAGCCGGTCCCCGGATCCGGACGTGCTCGCGGGTTGGAGGCTGGCTCTCGATCCGCCGGAAGCGCTGGATCGGGAACTCGCCGCGGCCGACACCGTCATTGACGGCATTTTCGGGACGGGCCTGACGACGGCGCCCCGCCCGGCCCAGGCGAAGATGATCGAACGCGTGAACGCCGCCCGTGCCGCCGTGGTCTCGGCCGATGGTCCCAGCGGCGTGGATTTTACCACGGGTCGCGTGCCGGGGGCCGCCATTCGGGCCGACCTGACCGTGACGTTCGGGTGGCCGAAGACCGGCCTTCTGAGCTTCCCGGCGCGCGCGCGTGTCGGCGACCTGATTTCGGTGGAGATCGGCTTTCCGCCGCCGGAGCCGCCGCCGTCGGCCCGGGCCGTGACGGCGGCATGGGTGGCCGGGCTCCTCGGAGTGCGGCCCGCCGACGGCCACAAGGGCGACGCGGGCTATCTCGCGATCGTCGGTGGAGAGCGGGGCATGGCCGGCGCCGTCGTGCTTGCCGCCCGTGCCGCGATCCGGGCGGGTGCCGGCATCGTGCGCGTCGTGAGTGCCCCGGAGAACCGGAAGATCGTGCAGACCGGCGTGCCAGAGGCCGTGTTCGTGGACTGGTCCGCGTCGGAGGCGGTGCAGTCGGCGCTGAACTGGGCCGGCGCGGTCGCGGTCGGACCGGGACTGGGAACGGGGCCGGCGCGGGTGGGGCTGATACGGCGCGTGCTGGAGGAGGGAGCCGTCCCTCTCGTACTCGACGCGGACGCCTTGAACGTGCTTTCGGCGGAGGCCGCGGAGGCGGGGGACGCACCCGGTCCGCTGGCTCCGCTCCGCTCCGTCCTGCTTACGCCGCATCCCGGCGAGATGGCGCGGTTGCTCGGGACGTCGGTCGGCGAAGTACGCGGGGATGCCCCGGCCGCCGCCCGGCGGCTGGCCGACGCGACACGGGCGACCGTGCTGCTCAAGGGCGCGCCGACCTGGGTGGCCCGCCCCGGGGGCGAGCTGCGCGCGACCACGCTCGTGAGTCCCGCGTTCGCGAGCGGCGGCATGGGCGACGTGCTGACCGGCGTGTGCGGCGCCTGCCTGGCGTCCGGCCTCGGCCCCGCCGACGCGGCGTCCGCCGCCCTGACGCTCACGGGTCTCGCCATCCTGCGCGACGTGGACGAGATCGGCGGATCCGCGGCCGACGTCCCCGATGCGCTGCCGGGCGCCCGCCGCGCGCTGGGCAGGCTGCGGCCCGGAGCCTGGCCGGGGGTGAACCTCGCCCTTCCCGCCGTGCCGGTCGCCGCGACCGGGGACCGGGCCGGATGAACCTCACCGGTCCGGCGCTCGCGGAAGGGCCCGAAACGGCGCGCATCCGGGCGTTCCTGGAGGGAGCCGGCGCGGCGGGCGGCCGCACGAACCCGGCGGTCACCGTCACGTTGCCGGTCGGGGATGACGCCGCCGGCTTTCGCCCTCCCGACGGCGCGCAGGTCGTGGTGAGCTGCGACGCGAGCGTGGAGGGGATCCACTTTCGCCGCGAATGGATGACGTGGGAGACGATCGGATACCGCGCGGCGGCGTCGGCGCTGAGCGACCTCGCGGCCATGGCCGCGACCCCCGTCGGCCTCGTGGTGGCGGCGGCGCTGCCCCCGGAACTTGACGTCGAGACCGCCGCGGCCCTCGGACGAGGGGTGGGAGAGGTCTCCGGCCGCGTCGGCGCAGAGGTCCTCGGCGGCGACCTGGTTGCGTCGCCGGGTCCCGCGTTTCTCGACGTCACGGTCCTCGGATACGCGGCGGCCCCGACGACGCGGAGCGGGGCGCGTCCGGGCGATGAACTGTGGGTGACCGGCGAACTCGGCGCGGCCGCGGCCGCCCTGAGCGACCTGGAGCGGGGACTGGAACCGGACCCTCGGGCCCGCAGGGCCTTCGACCGCCCGCGCCCCCGGATCGACGAGATGCTGTGGCTCCGGGACCGAGTGCGGGTCCACGCCGCGATCGACCTTTCGGACGGCGTGATGCGGGATGCGCGCCATCTCGCGGCGGCTTCCGAAGTCGCTCTGGAAGTCGAGGCGGATCGCCTCCCGGCCGCACCCGCCCTCGAGGGCTTTCGTCGGGCGCCGGCCGGGGAACGCCTCCTCCTCGCCGGCGGTGAGGACTATGAACTGCTGATTGCCGTGCCCTCCGGGGCCATGCAGGGGACGGCGCGGGCATTCGCCGTCGCGTTCGATCTCCCGCTCACGCGCATCGGCAGTGCGCGCGAAGGCGAGGGACTGACCGTGAGTGGGCGGTCGAATCCGGCGCTTCCCGCGGGGTTCGACCATTTCGAGGCCGGGCGTTGATGAGGACGGCGATCTTTTACGTGGCACTCGTGTTGTCGACGATCTTCTTCGGGGCCCTGGCGGCGACGGTTTCCCTCGTCGGAGGCGGCCGGGCCTGGATGGACCGGGCCAACCGGGGCTGGGCCCGCGCCGTGCTTTCGGCCGCGGGCGTGCGCGTCACGGTGCACGGCCTCGAGCACCTCGACCCGTCGGGGGTCCAGATCATCGCCGCGAACCACCAGTCGTACTTCGACATCTGGGCACTCATCGCCGGTCTTCCCGCCTCCGTACGCTTCATCGCGAAACGGGAGTTGGGGAACATCCCGATGCTCTCGGTGGGGATGCGCTCCGCGGGACATGTCCTCATCGACCGCGACCGGCCCCGGAGTGCGAGGAAAACGCTTCGGGAGGCGAGCGACCGGATGCGCGCCGAGCGGCTGACGCTCGTGCTGTTTCCCGAGGGGACCCGGTCGCGGGACGGCCGACTGGGGCGCTTCCGGCGAGGGGCCTTCGCCCTCGCGCGGGAGACGCGGGCGCCGCTGGTACCCGCGGCGATCGATGGCGGCCGGCGCGTCTACGCACCCGGTGCGAAGCGGGTGAGACCCGGCGCGATCACGGTGCGGCTGGCGCCGGCGATTCGGCTGGAGGGAGCGGAGCCGGCCGACCGGGGGACTTTGATGCGCGAGACCCGCGCCGCCATCGAGGCGATGCTGCCGGAGGGCGGCGCGGGCGGTGGCGCGTCCGGGTAGCTGTCGTACTTGCCGGAACGTGCCGCGCGGGGTGGTCCGGGCGCGACCTTGTTCCGAGGCCGCAGGGCCGTATTTTCCGGCACGGGTGGAGGAAGACGCGATCGCCGGGATCGCCGGGGGGAGGGGACACGCCTGTATGAACCGCCCCATACATCACCGAAGCCGAAGCGTCCCGTGACGGCCATCGTGCGGGTCGTGGGCCGCGAGATCGTCGATTCGCGCGGCAACCCGACCGTCGAAGCCGACGTGCATCTCGAGAGCGGCGCGATCGGCCGCGCCGCCGTGCCGAGCGGCGCATCGACCGGCGAGCACGAATCGGTCGAGCTGCGCGACCGCGACCCCGCGCGCTACGGCGGCAAGGGCGTGCGACGCGCCGTCGCGCACGTCAACGGGGAGATCGCCGCGGCGGCGCGTGGGCGGGATGCCTCGGACCAGCGCGGGCTCGACTCCGCGCTCATCGCGCTCGACGGTACGCCGAATAGGGCCCGCCTCGGAGCGAACGCGATCCTCGCGGTTTCCATGGCGACGGCGCGTGCCGCCGCAGCCTCGGCGGGAATGCCCCTGTTCCGCCACCTGGGCGGCGGAGATCCACACGTTCTCCCGGTACCCATGCTGAATATCCTCAACGGGGGCGCGCACGCGAACAACACGGTCGACATACAGGAGTTCATGATTCTGCCGCTCGGCGCGCGCAGTTTCTCCGCGGGTCTGCGGGTTGGCGTGGAGGTGTTCCACGCGCTGAGGCGCCGGCTGTCGGATGCGGGGTATTCGACCGCCGTCGGGGACGAGGGCGGAGTGGCGCCGGATCTCTCTTCGAACCGCGAGGCCCTGGATCTCATCATGGCCGCGATCGTCGATGCGGGCTACGAGCCCGGCGCGGAGGTCGGTCTCTCTCTCGATTGTGCCGCGTCCGAGTTCTACGACGCGAAGGCCGGAGTGTACCGGCTCGAGAGCGCGGGCGAGGCCGGAGAACTCGACGCACGGGCCCTCGTATCGCTCTATGAGGACTGGCTGGAAGCCTACCCCATCGTCTCGATCGAAGACGGACTCCATGAAGACGACTGGGAGGGGTGGGCGACTCTCACCTCCCGGGTCGGAGGCCGCGTCCAGCTCGTCGGGGACGACCTCTTCGTGACGAACGTGGACCGTCTGGCGCGCGGGATCGAGGCCGGAGTGGGGAACGCGATCCTCATCAAGCTCAATCAGATCGGGACCGTGAGCGAAACGCTGGATGCGATCCGTCTGGCCGTGGAGGCGAACTTCGGCGTCGTCATCTCGCACCGCTCGGGGGAGACGGCCGACACGTTCATCGCGGACCTCGCCGTGGCGACGAATGCCGGACAGATCAAGACGGGAAGCGCGTGCCGTTCGGAACGCGTCGCGAAGTACAACCAACTGCTTCGGATAGAGGAACGCCTCGGCTCGAGGGCGACCTATCCGGGGTCCGCCGTGTACGGAGGCCCATGATGGCGGAGGCGGCCAACCGTCGGCTCACGCGGGGCATCACGTTCGTCGCCTTGATCGGCGCGGGCTACTACTGGATGGCGGGCGGAGAATACACGAGAGCCGGTCTGGACCGACTCCAGAGGGAGATCGAATCGCGGCGAGCGGAGAATGCGGCCCGAGCGGATGAACTTGCGTCGACCCGGGCCTGGGCCGACAGTCTCGTGTCGAACCCCTGGGCGATCGAGCGCGTGGCGCGGGAACGGTACGGGTTCGTCCGTCCCGACGAGATCCTGGTGCGGTTCGTCGAGCTCGGAGACGGGAGCGATCCTCCCGCGTCGTCACCGCAGGCGAACGTTCCTCGGTGAGCCGCGAACTCTCGCGGCTTTCGCGGGGTCGGCGGCTTGCCCCGCGCGCCACGAGGTGTAGGATAGCGGACCCATATTGTGCGACACTGCACAGGCATGGCAGGGTAGCTCAGCCTGGTAGAGCAAGGGACTCATAAGCCCTGGGTCGGGGGTTCAAATCCCCCCCCTGCCACTCGTTATGGCGGCGCAACACGAACTCGGAGCCGGGCCCGTCCGGGCCCTCGTGCGGTTCTCCGGCGAGCTATCGACCAAGGCCCGCCGGACGCGGTCGCGCTTCCAGAACCGGCTCGCGACCAACCTGCGCGATGCGTTCGACGCCGAAGGGATCGACGCCGCGCTCGAGTCCGGGTGGAGCCGCTTCCACGTCGAGAGTCCGGACGCGGCCTTCCTCGACCCGCTCCTGCGCACCTTCGGCGTGTCCAGTTGCTCCGTGCTGGCCGGTGAGTGCGAGGCGGACCTCGACACGATCGTCGCCATTGGCACGGCCCTCTTCGCCGAATCCGTGCGGGGCCGGAGCTACGCGGTGCGGGCGCGGCGCTCCGGTTCGCACGGCTTCTCCTCCTCCGACATCCAGCAGCGTCTCGGGGCAGCCCTCAACCCCGGGGCTACGGTGGATCTCGGAGATCCGGACATCACCGTGTTCGTCGAGGTCCGTGACGAACGGGTCTTCTTTCACGAGGACAGGATCCCGGGAGCGTCCGGCCTGCCGCTCGGAGTGCAGGGACACGCCCTCGCCCTCATCTCCGGCGGCTTCGATTCGGCGGTCGCCGCCTGGATGGCGCTGCGCCGGGGGATTCGCCTCGACTACGCCTTCTGCAACCTCGGCGGGAGCGCGTACGAGCGGATGGTCGTGGAGGTCACGAAGATCCTGGCGGATCGCTGGAGCTACGGGACGCGGCCCAGGCTGCACGTCCTCGAGTTCGGCCCGGTCGTCGAGGCGATGCGGGCCCGCGCCAAACCGGCTTACCTGCAGGTCGTCCTCAAGCGGATGATGTATCGTGCCGCGGCGACGATCGGGGAACGGATCGGGGCCGACGCGATCGTCACCGGCGAGTCGGTCGGACAGGTCTCCTCGCAGACGCTCCGCAATCTCCGCGCGATCGAGAACGCCTCCTCGCTCCCGGTGCTGCGACCCCTGCTCGGATTCCACAAGGAGGAGATCCTGGAACGGGCGCGCGAGATCGGCACCCATGACCTCTCCGCCCGGGTGCGAGAGTACTGCGACCTCGTGCCGCAGCGGCCGGTCACGGCGTCGTCGCCCGAGGCCGCCGCGGCGCAGGAGTCGGCCGTGGGCTTCGAGGAACTCGACGAGGCGGTCGCCGGCGCGGCCACGCACGATGTGCGCGCCCTGCGTCCGGAATCCATGGTCGGGGCGTCCCTGTACGTGGCCGATGTGCCCGACGGAGCGATCATCCTCGACACCCGCTCCCGCGACGCGTTCGAAGCCTGGCACTGGCCGGGGGCGACCCTCCGCGACCTCCCCCGACTCGAGCGGGACTTCGGCCAACTCGATCGCGACGCGACGTACGTGCTCTGCTGCGCGGAGGGCGTGCGCACGGCCTACCTGGCCGAGGTCATGCAGCGCGCGGGATACGAGGCCTACTCCTTCCTCGGCGGCGCGCCCCGCATGCGGCGCGTCGCGCGAGGCCGGTCGGGGATCGACTGATCGCGGCCCGTTTTGACACCCCCGCCCATGCGGGGCGAGCTTGGGCCGCATGAGCGGGAACAAGCGCGGGATGACGGCGGCCCTGGAGGCCGTGCGAAAGGGCGAAGTGCCGACGCACGTCGCCGTCATCATGGACGGGAACGGCCGCTGGGCGCGGCAGCGTGGCCTGCCGCGCTGGGAAGGGCACCGCGCCGGCATGACAGCGGTGCGGGAGATTACCGAAGGGGCGGTGGAGGCCGGCGTGGCCCACCTCACCCTGTACGCCTTCTCGGATGAGAACTGGTTCCGGCCCTCCATGGAGGTGGAGGCGCTGATGACGCTCCTCCAGGAGTATGTGAGGAGCCAGCGCGAAGCTCTCGTCAGGCACGGGATCCGGGTCACGGTGTTCGGCGACCGCCTGCGGCTTCCGGAGGAGGCGCGGCGGGCGATCTCTGAACTCGAGGCGTCGACGGAGGGCGGTACGGCCCTGGAGGTGCACCTCGCGATCAGCTATGGCTCGCGGGCGGAACTCGCGGGGGTGGCGCGAACGCTCGCGCAGCGCTGCCTGGAGGGCGAACTGGCCCCCGAGGAGATCAACGCCGAACGCTTCGGGGCCGAACTCCTGACGAGGGACTGGCCGGATCCGGACCTTCTGATCCGCACCTCGGGGGAGCAGCGCATCTCCAACTTCCTCCTCTGGCAGCTCGCCTACGCGGAACTCTTCGTGACGGATGTCCTGTGGCCCGACTTCACCCGGGAGCACCTGTTCGCCGCGCTCGTCGACTACCGGCGCCGCGAACGGAGGTTCGGGCTGGTGAAGACGTGAGGCCGCCGGGTCCGGCATGAGCTCCAATCTCCGCAAGAGACTCGCGGTCGCGGGGGTCGGGGGCCCCAGCTGCGCGCTGTTGACGTCCGGCGGGGTGGTCGTCGCCGCCGCGGGGGGGGGGGCGGCGGCCGCGCTCGGTTACCGGGAATTCGCGGGGATGATGCGCGGGACGGGGACGCGGGTCCTCACCCTGCCCGGAGCGGTGGCCGCGTTTCTCTTCCCGTTCGCCGTCCTGGCGGGCGGTCTCGAGGGCGGCGGATCCTATGCGGCGGGCCTGATGCTCGCCTTCCCGGCGCTCGCGCTCGCGACCGTGGACCTCCCGGAGCGGCCGATCCGGGCCGCCGCCTGCACGACGTTCGGAGTCTTCTACGTCGGAGGGCTGCTCGCGCTGGGCGTCCCCCTGCGCGAAGGCGGACTCCCGCTCGCGCCCGGCGACGACACGAGCGCCGGGCGGATGGCCGCTACGCTGCTCTTCTTCCTTCCGGTCGTCATCACGTGGCTTGCCGACACGGCGGCGTACCTGGGCGGACGAGCGTTCGGGAGACGCCCGCTCGCGCCGCGCGTGAGCCCCAACAAGACGGTGGCGGGAGCGGTGTGCGCGCTGCTGGCAGGCGTCGCCACGGCCGTCCTCTATCCGCGATTCCTCCTTCCGGATATCTGGGTACTGGACCTGGTTGCTACGCTGGCCTTCGGACTGGTCGTGACGGGGCTGGCGATCATTGGGGATCTTGCCGAATCCGCCCTCAAGCGCGAGTGCGGCGTGAAGGACTCGTCGGGTCTCCTCCCCGGGCACGGGGGAATGCTGGACCGGCTCGATTCCATCCTGTGGACGGTCCCCGCCGCGTTCCTCTTCCTCCTCCTGGTGTGACGGCCGCCGGAGGCGGACCGGGTTTCCCGGAGGTCGCGGCTTGAAGCACGTCGCCGTCCTCGGCGCCACGGGATCCGTCGGCGGGGGTACGCTCGAGGTGATCCGGCGCCACCCGGCGCGGTTTCGCGCCGCAGTGCTGACGGCGAACCGCCGCTGGGAGGCGCTGGACGCCCTCGCGCTCGACCTGGCCCCCGATTTCGTTGTGCTCGGGACTCCACCGCCGGACGACTTTGCGCCCCGCTGGGCCGGAGAATGGCGCTTCGGCGCCGCAGCGCTCGCGGACGCGGCCGGATCCTCCGGGATCGACATCGTTCTCAATGCAGTCGTGGGGTTTGCCGGGCTCGACGCGACGCTGGCGGCGCTCGGCTCGGGGAAGCGGCTGGCACTCGCCAACAAGGAGTCGCTCGTGGCGGGGGGAGACCTTGTGATGGAGGCGCTGCGTCGCGGCGGCGGCGAACTCCTGCCCGTGGACAGCGAGCATTCGGCGGTCCACCAGTGCCTGGCCGGGCGTCCGGTGTCGGAAGTCGTGCGGGTCACGCTCACGGCTTCGGGCGGTCCCTTCCGCGAGTGGCCGGCACGGCGACTCGCCACCGTGACGCCGGCCGATGCCCTCCGTCACCCCACGTGGTCGATGGGAGCCAAGATCACGATCGACTCCGCCACGCTGGCGAACAAGGCGCTCGAGGTCATCGAGGCGCACACGCTGTTCGATCTTCCCTACGAACGCATCGACGTCGTCGTGCACCCGACGTCGATCGTCCACTCCGTCGTCGAATTCAGGGATGGTTCCTCGCTCGCGCAGCTCGGCCGGCCCTCGATGGAGATTCCGATCCTGTGGGCCCTCGGCTACCCCGACCGGCTGGATGATGCGCGTCGGGAGGCGGGGTTCGACCCCGTGCGGGATGGTCCGCTGGAGTTCGAACCGGTGCGGGAGGAGGATTTCCCCCTCTTCCGCGCGGGGGTCGCGGCGGGCAAGAGGGGAGGCGAGTTTCCGGTGGCCTTCAACGCGGCCAACGAGGTTGCGGTCGAGAGGTTCCTCTCCGGGGACGTCGGCTTCAGGGAACTCGCCGATGTCGTACTTCGTACGCTGGAACGGTTCTCGTCGCGCGCCATCGAATCGGTGGAAGATGCGCGGCGCGTCGACAGCCGGGCACGCGCCATCGCCCGCGACCCACACGGGGAGTCCAAGTCGGGAGAAGCTGAGTGATCGTAACGATTCTGGTAACCGTCCTTGTCCTGGGCGTGCTCATTTTCGTGCATGAGCTGGGGCATTTCGCCGCGGCGAAGAGCGTCGGGATCGACGTGCCGCGGTTTTCGATCGGCCTCGGCCCGAAGATGGTGGGTTTCCGGCGCGGGGGAACGGAGTACGTCCTCTCATGGATCCCTCTCGGCGGCTACGTCAAGATGGCGGGGATGGCGGACGAGGAAGTGACGTCGACGCTCGAGGGCGGAGGCGACCCGGTCGAGACGGCGGCCGAGACGGCGGGGCGCAGGCCGGGCCCGGGGCCCGGAGACTTCGATGGAAAGCCGCTCTGGGCCCGCGTCTTCGCCATCTCGGCCGGCGTCATCATGAACTGGCTGTTCGCGGTCGTCGCCTTCGCGGCGCTCGCGATGGGGCGTGGAGTGTTCGAGCCGCGGATCGCCGAGGTGGCGCCCGGGTCGCCCGCGGCGGAGGCGGGACTTCGGAGTGACGATCTGATCCGCCGCGTGGATGGCGCCGCGGTCCACGACCCTACCCAGGTGACGATGCGGATCGAGCGCCGCCCGGGCGAATCCATCGACATCGTCGTTGAGCGGGGAGGGGAGGAACTCACCTTCGTCGCGACACCCGAGGCGGTCGAGCAGTACTCGGACCTCACGGGAGAATCGAGGACGGTCGGGCGCGTCGGGATCACCATCGGCGCCGACGGAGGCCGGGCGGGCCCCATCGCGGCGCTGGGGCGCGGGTGGTCGGACACCGCCTACTGGAGCGGCGCCATCCTCCAGTTCCTCGGAGACCTGGTCACCGGACGAAGTTCGGCCCGCGAGGTCGGCGGGCCCATCCTGATCGGCGAGATTTCCGGCCGCGCCGCGCGCGCCGGTTTCTGGGAGCTCCTGAGTTTCATGGCGATCATCAGCGTCAATCTCGCCATCTTCAACCTGCTGCCGATTCCCGTTCTCGATGGCGGACACCTGCTCTTCCTGGGGATCGAGGCGGTCCGGGGCCGGGCGCTCAGCGTCCAGGCCCGGGTGCGGTTCACGACGGTGGGGATGTTCTTCGTCCTCGCCCTCATGGTGTGGGCCGTGGGGAACGACGTGCTGAGGGTGCTTCTCCGCTAGCGGGGCCGAAGTCAGATCGGGAGGGAGAGTTGTTCGGCGTCGGCGCGAGCCCTCGCGAGCGCGGCCACGTCGTAGCGGGGGCTGGGCTCCTCCTGGGCGGCGACGTCCAGTAGTCCATCGTAGCCCGCCGGCGCCAGGCCTTCCGCGACTCTGTCCAGGGCGAGTTCCCGGTCGTTGCACTCCTGGCTCAGGTGGGCCAGCAGGATACCGCCCAGTCCGGGGTGCGCGAGTTCGTGCGCGAACTCGGCCGCGTGGCGGTTGGAGAGGTGGCCGCGGCTGCCCCCGATCCGCTGCTTGACCCGCCAGGGATAGGAAGCGGCGCGGAGACGGTGTTCGTCGTGGTTCGCCTCCATGACGAGGAATGCGCACTCGCGGAGCGCCACGCGGACGGGCGTCGTCGGTCTCCCGAGATCCGTCGCGATCCCCACCCGCAGGCCCGTCGACCGGTGGAGGACCGTGACGGCGACGGGTTTCGCGGCGTCGTGCGCAGTGGGGGCGGCCTCGATCGCGAGGTCGCCGATCTCGAGTCCCGTGAGCGGCAGGTCTCCGCATCGCTCCTGTCCGCGCAGGAGGGGGGCGCAGGCGCGGCGTGTCGGGGGGTTCATCGCCAACGACCAGCCCCAGCGGCGCGCTCCGATGCCGATGCCCGCGGCGTGATCCCGGTGCTCGTGCGTGAGCACGACGAGGTCGATGGCTTCGGGCTCGACATCGAGTTCGGCGAGTCGGCGGGCGAGCTGAACTCCCGAGAACCCGGCGTCGACGAGCACGCGGGCGCGGTCGCCCTCCACGAGGAACGCGTTGCCGCGGCTCCCGGAGCCCAGCGACGCGACGGACAGGCTCACGGCCGGCGGGCCTCGTCCCACATGTCGCCGAGCCAGTCGCGGAACTCCGGGGTTCCCTCGAGGCCCCGGCGCTCGACGACCCGGGCGGCGGTGGAGAGGAAATCGCCGCGACGGTGCGGTTCCGGGTCCCGGCCGTCTCCCCACGAGAAGGGCTCCACCCACCGTGGCGGCGGCTCGGCGCCGAACAGGCTGGAGCCGGCGCCGACGACCGTACCGGTCTCGAGCCGGGTGCCGAGGCCGGTCTTCACGTGATCGCCGATCAGGCAGCCGAACTTCACGAGTCCGGTGTCCCGCCGCCGGCCGGGCGGCCCGACCCGAATCGAGCCATAGGTGTGTTTGAGATCGCTGTTTACCGTGGCCGCGCCGAGGTTGACCCAGCGGCCGAGGTACGCATGTCCGAGAAACCCGTGGTGCGCCTTGTTCGAATAGCCCAGCATCGTGACGCGGTCGATCTCGCCCCGCACGCGGCAGCGGGGTCCCCCCGAAAAGCTTGAGATGTGGCCACCGAGCAGCCGCGAGCCGGCTCCCGCGTAGAGCGGCCCGCCGAGGCGGGTGCCGGCGCGGACCTCGACGCCGGGACCGAGTTCGATGGGGCCCTCGCGCGCATCGAAGAGCACGCCGGGTTCGACCTGCGCCCCTTCTCCGAAGCGGATCGGAGCGTTGCCGAGGCGCCAACAGCCGTCCGGCAGCTCCGGCGCCGGGCCCGGCGCCGCCGCCAGGTCCGCGGCCCGCCGGTCGGGTCCGGCGGACACGAGGTCCCAAGGCTGTCCGAGCCAGACGCCGGGCACGTCGCGGTCGGGCAGTCCGGGCCGGGGGCGAGGCGCGGCGAACCACTTCGCCCGCGGCGGCCCGGCGTCGGCGCCCAGGCGGACGCCCGCCAGCCGGCCGGCGACCCAGAGGTTGGCGGGCGCGTCGTCCCACGCCGCGTCGAGCGACGGCACGGCCCGGGCGTTCCACGCGGTGCAGGGCGCGGACAGCCCGTCCGCATCCAGGCAGCGCGGCGCCCCAGGCTCCGCGTACCGGCGCAGCCAGGGGCGCGTCACGTGACCGGCCACGCGCGTTCGGGCGACGCGTTCCAGCCGCTCGCGCAGCGTCCACCGGCCGAACACGAGTTCGCCGCACGGGCGGGTGAGCGCGAACGGGGCCCAGCCGTCCGCCCGCTCGTCGTCGAACATGACCAGCGTCGTCAACGGGGCGCTTCGGAGGAGGAGGAATCTGTGTCGATCTGTTCCAGGCGAGCGTCGAGTTTTGCGGCCTCTTCGCGCGGCATCACGAGGAGTTCGCCGTTCGCCTCCACGATGACGAGACCCGACACGCCGATGACCGTGGCCCGGCGGGATTCCGTCCATACGACGTTGTCCGCCGCGTCGACCAGACGGGTGGAGCCGACGGAAGCGTTTCCCGCCTTGTCCACCTCCCGGGAGCGCAGGAGCGCGCTCCACAGGCCGAGGTCGTCCCAGGCGAACCGGGCCTCGACCGCGGCCACGCGCCCGGCGCGCTCCATCACGCAGACGTCGATCGCGACCGGCTCGGCACGCGCGAAGAACCCCTCCGTATCGCCGCGTTCCAGCGCGGGCCAGGCCCCCGCCAATTCGTGCGCGCGGCGTCGGGCGGCCTCGAGCAGATCGGCGGCCCGCCACACGAAGATGCCCGAGTTCCACAGGAAGCGTCCCGACTCCACGTACTCCCGGGCCGTGGCGAGATCCGGCTTCTCCACGAAGCGCCGCACCTCCCGTGCGCCGGACGCGGTCTCTCCCCCGGTCTCCAGGTACCCGAAACCGGTCTCGGGGCGGTCCGGCCGCACGCCGACGCAGCACAGGTACCCTTCCCGGGCCGCCTGGAGGGCCGGCTGCAGCGTCTCGGCGAGCGCCCCCGGGGGCTCGATGCGGTGGTCCGCGTGCATGGAGATCATCAGGGCGCCCGGCTGAACCCGCTCGATTTCGGCGGCGGCCCAGACGAGGGCCGGCCCCGTTCCGCGCGCCTTCGGCTCGACGAGCGCATCGACGCCTGCCGCATCGAGGCTCGGGCGCATGAGCTTCACCAGTCGTTCGGCCGCGACGACCCGGACGCGCGGGGCGCCCACGAGCGAGACGGCACGGGCGAGCGTATCGTCGATGAGCGGGTCGGGGCCGGCGAGGGGCAGGAGCTGCTTCGGGCGGGCCGGGGTCGACGCGGGCCAGAACCGGCGGCCGATTCCGCCCGCGAGGACCGCGCAGTACGCCTCGAGGTGCACCGACAGAGCCTCCCTCCCGTCCTCCGAACCGCCCTTCGCCTGCGCCGGGATATTCCCGCCACGGGTCGGCCGCGACGCGGCCAAGCTACGGACGCCGCGGGCGCCGCGCCACGTTGCCAACGGGCCGGCCGATCCCGCTTCGCGGGGGTGTTTTTTCTTGCCCGAGCCCCCCCCGGGCGACAGTTTTCGCGCCATGTTCCCCCGATACCGAACCCGCCGGTCCGTCCGGCTCGGCGCGCTGATCCTCGTGGTCGCGGCGACGGCCTGCGACGATCCGTTCGATGCCTTCCTCGGCGACGTTCCGCTCACGCCGACGGAGGTCACGCTGTATGACTACGTGACGGGTCGCCTCGAAGATCCTCCGGCGTTCGACATCGTACTCGCGGTTCCGGCTCGCGTGGACCAGACGCTGAACTGGGATTTCCTCTTTCAGATCCGGAACGGGGTGGCGGAGCTCGTCCCCTTTTCCGCGGTGGCGGACAGCGTCACGGACGCGGGTCTCCAGATGACCAACGAGCGCTTCGATGCCGTGCTCGAGGCCCCGGAGGAAGGGTACACTCTGAACGCGCCCCTCGCGGTGCAGCCGGGGGACGTGCTCATCGCGCGCAGTCGTGTCGACCCGAACAACTTTCTCGCCTGCAGCCGCTACGCGAAGCTGCAGGTGCTCTCCATCGATCCCGAGGCGGGCACGATCATCTTCCGCCACCTGGTGAACCCGAATTGCGGAGACATCGTCCTCGAACCGGGGACGCACGGCTCGTTGTGACGCCCTCTCCGGCCGATCCCGCCCCGCATCGACATGCTTGACCTCAGAACCCTCCGCGACGACCCGGAACTCGTCCGCGACGCCATGCGGCGGCGCGGCGACGAACAAGCCGCGGGACTCGTGGAGGAGACGCTGCGGGCGGACGAGGGCCGCCGCCGCCTGATCCGGGAGGTGGAAGTCCTCAAGGCCGAGCGGAACACTGCATCGAAGGCGATCGGCGCCGCGAAGGGAAGGGGAGAGGACGCATCGGCGGAAATCGAGGCCATGCGCCGCGTGGCCGCGCGGATCAGGGCCCTCGACGCGGACCTCGCGCGCACCGAGGCGGAGCTGCGCGAGCGCCTCCTGCAGATTCCGAACATCCCCGACCCCCGCGTCCCGCCCGGCCAGGAAGGGGAAGGGCCGACGGTCGCGGAGTGGGGCGCCCCGCGGAAGGGCGAGGTGCCGCCGCACTGGGTGCTCGGGGCGACGCACGGCCATACGGACCCCGGCGGCGCCGCGCTGCCGGGGGGCAGGACGCCGTCCCTGGATATCGAGCGCGGGGCGAAGATCGCGGGTTCCGGCTTTCCGCTCCTCGTCGGGGGCGGGGCCCGCCTCAGCCGCGCGCTCGTTCAGTTCATGCTCGATCTTCACGTCCGCGAGCACGGATACCTTGAGGTCCTGCCCCCCCTCGTCGTCTCGCGGGATTCGATGCTGGGGACCGGTCACATCCCCAAGTTCGAGGACGATGCCTACCGGACGGACCCCGACGACCTCTTCCTCGTGCCCACGGCCGAAGTGCCCCTCACGAATCTGCACCGGGGGGAGATCCTGTCCGCGGACGATCTGCCACTGGCGTACGTCGCGCACACGCCCTGCTTCCGGCGCGAGGCCGGCGCCGCGGGCCGCGATACGCGAGGGCTCCTGCGGGTTCATCAGTTCGACAAGGTGGAGATCGTCCGCATCTGCCGGCCCGAGGAGTCGGAGGCGCAACTGGAGATTCTGACCCGCCACGCGGAGCGGGTGCTCGAGCTTCTGGAGGTCCCCTACCGTCGGGTCCTGCTCCCGCTGGGAGATCTCGGATTCGCAAACGCGATTACGTACGACCTGGAGATCTGGGCTCCCGGCGTCGAGGCATGGCTCGAGGTGTCCAGCTGTTCATCGTACGGGGATTTCCAGGCGCGGCGCTCCGACATCCGCTTCCGGCCCGAGGGCGGGGGACGCCCCCTGCACGTGCACACGCTCAACGGTTCGGCGCTGGCCCTGGCCCGGCTCATCGTGGTGCTGCTCGAGACGGGCTTCCGCGAGGGTGAGGGGATTCTGCTACCGGAGATTCTCCACCCCTATCTCGGGTTCGAGCGGCTCGAGTCCTGCCGGTGATCCGGCTCTGGAACCGGCGCGGCGGCGCCCTTCTGCTCGCGTTGCTGTCCACGGGCGTCCTCGTGTGGTCCGCCATCTTCTCGCGTCAGCAGGCGGAGGAACGCCGCCTCGACGCCGCGGTCCTCGGGCAGTTGACGGCCATCAGCATCGCGGCCGCCTCCGGCAATCTCACGATCGAGGAACAGAACGAACTCTGGAACCAGGCCTCGCAGCAGGTGGGGGCCGAGGTCAGGCGCCTCCGCATCCCGATCGTGCTCACCGATACGCTGGGCAACCCCAGCAGCTCCGCGCACCTGCCGGACGACTTCCCGCTCGGCCCGGACGGCAGTTCGGACGACCAGGCGCTGCGCGAATTCGTGGTCGAACTCGACGAGCTGCGGCCGCCCTTCGAGGCGCCCGGCCTGCAGGTCCACTTCGGCGATCCCGAGTTCACGAGCCGGCTCCGGCTGTACCCTTGGCTTCTGGCCGCGTTGCTCCTCGTCATCCTCGGCAGTGGCGGCTGGCTCCTCTTCCTCTCCTTCCGGAGCGAGCGCGAGCGGATCTGGTCCGCCATGGCCCGGGAATCGGCGCACCAGATGGGCACCCCGCTCAGTTCGCTCGTCGGCTGGCTGGAGGTGCTCGAGGACCGGCCGCGCCCCCGCGAATCGGAGGTGGGGAAGCCGGACCTCATCGACGAGATGGCGGCGGACGTGACGCGCCTGCAGAAGGTGTCGCGCCGCTTCGAACTCATCGGCCACAAGCCGAAGCTCGAGCCCATGTCCGTGCGCGCGACGGCCGTCCAGCTTCGGCAGTACTTCGAGGCGCGCCTCCCCACGCTCTCCCGCACCGGCAAGATCGAGATCGCGGTGGAGATGGAGCCCGAGTCGCCGCAAGTGCTGGGCAACCCGACGCTCCTCGAGTGGGCGTTCGAGAATCTGATCAGGAACGCGATCGACGCGCTGGCCCCGGATGGGGGCCGGATCGTGATCTCCCACCTCGGTCCGAGCGGTCGGCGTTCCGTGTTTCGGGTACTCGACACCGGACCGGGGATCCCTCCCGCGCTCCGGGACAAGATCTTCAACATCGGCGTCACGACCAAGAAGCATGGCTGGGGCGTCGGCCTGTCCCTGGTGCGGCGCATCATCGAAGACATGCACGATGGCTCCATCCGTCTCGAGGACTCGGGGCGGGGCGCGAGCTTCCGGATCGAACTCCCGCGTCACCGTCCCGGGAAACGGGGGACGTGAGGGGACTCCGCCTCAACCCGGAGCAGCGGGACGCGGTCGAACACGGCGAAGGGCCGCTGCTGGTTCTGGCCGGCGCGGGCTCCGGCAAGACGCGGGTGCTCACGGCGCGGGCCGCCCGGCTCATCGAGCAGGGGCTGGAGCCCACGCGCCTCCTCGCGGTCACCTTCACGAACAAGGCCGCCGGCGAGATGCGGGAACGGATCGAGGGCCTCATCGGCCGTTCCACGCGGGGGCTGTGGATCGGCACGTTCCACTCGGTCGCCGCGCGCGTCCTTCGCATCGAGGCCCCGAACACGTCCCGCACGCGTGCCTTTACGATCTATGACGAGGATGACTCCATCCGGACGCTCAGGGATGTGATGGAGTCGGTGGGCTACGACCCCAGGCGCTGGGCGCCCCGAGCGCTGCGCGGCCGGATCTCCGGAGCGAAGAATGCGCTCATGGGCCCCGCGGAGTACGAGTCGGAGGCCTTCGACCTGCTCTCGGAGGTCGTGGCGAAGGTCTATCCGGCGTACCAGCGGGAACTCGAGCGCCGCAACGCCTACGATTTCGACGACCTCCTCTTCGAGACGGTGCGCCTGCTGGAGACGGTGGACGGCGTGCGGGATCGCTACGGCGCCCGTTTCGCCCACGTGCTCGTGGACGAATACCAGGACACGAACCACGCCCAGTACCGGATGGTAAAGGCGCTGGCCTCGAAACACGGGAACCTGTGCGTCGTGGGGGACGACGATCAGGCGGTGTACGGATGGCGCGGCGCGGACATTCGGAACATCCTCGACTTCGAGGCCGACTTCCACGGCGCGCACGTCGTGCGGCTGGAGCGAAACTACCGCTCGACGGGGTCGATTCTCGAGGTTGCGAACGCGGTCATCTCCCGAAACCTGGCGAGAAAACCGAAGCGGCTGCACACGGAGCGGGAAACCGGCGATCCGATCGAGGTCGTCCGCTGCGATGACGAGCGGGCCGAGGCGGCGTGGGTGTCGTCACGGATCGCGGCGGACCGGAGCGCACGCGGCCTGAACGAGTTTGCGGTGCTTTACCGGACGAACGCCCAGTCGCGCGCCTTCGAGGAGGCGTTCCGACGGTCCGGCATCCCGTACCGGATCGTGGGAGGGGTCCCCTTCTACGAGCGTCGCGAGGTGAAGGATGTCATCGCCTACCTGCGTCTTCTCGTCAACCCGGCGGACGACGCCGCCTTCCTGCGCGCCGTGGGGTGGCCGAGGCGCGGGGTCGGAGCGAAGAGCCTCGAACGGCTGGGGGACCTCGCGCGCGCGGGCGCCGGGGCAGGCGAAGCCCTGGAGCCCCTGGCGGCGGTCGCGGCGCGGGCGCGGCACGAAGACGGCATCCCGAGGGCGGCGGCGCGCGGCCTGAGGCGGTTCGCGGAGGGGCTCGCCGACGTGCGGGCTTCGCTCTCCGGCTGCGGCGCCCGGGAAGCGCTCGAGGCATGCGTCGCGGCCTTCGGCCTGGCCACGGCGCTGGCGGAGGAGGAGGACGGCGCGGACCGCCTCGAGAACGTGAGCGAACTGTTCGCGGCGGCGGAGGTGTTCGAGCGTGACGATGTGGAGGACCCCGACGACGAATCCACGGATCTCGAGTTGTTCCTGCAGTCCGTTTCGCTGCGTTCCGATCTCGATGAGGCGGACTTCGACGGCGAAGCGGTCACGATGATCACCCTGCACAACGCGAAGGGGCTTGAGTTCCCGGTGGTCTTCCTGGGGGGGCTGGAGGAAGGTCTCTTTCCCCTCTCGAGGGCGATGGAAGCGCCGGGCGGGCTGGAGGAGGAACGGCGCCTCTTCTACGTGGGGGTCACGCGCGCGATGGACCGCCTGAGCCTGACGTATGCGGACCACCGCTGGCGGGCCGGGATGGCGAGCCGCTCGGCCCCGTCGAGCTTCATCGATGAACTCCCGGAGGAACATGTGCTTCCGCAGCTTGCGGCGCCGCGCCGGGGGCGGTGGCGTGCGCGGGACGCTCGCGGGACCGCCCGCCGCCCGCCGGGCGGAGGCGAGCCGGGCAGCCGCTCGTTCTCCTGGCAGAGAGGTCCGGACCGCGTACCGGGCCGCGCCGCAGGCTCCGGTGCGGATGGAAGGTCGGGACCTCCGGGCGAACTCGAATATGACTACGAAGACTCACAGGTGCCGCTCTCGCTCGCCCCGGGTGTGCGCGTGGTGCATCCGCGCTTCGGGGCCGGCGAGGTGCTGCAGGTGTACGGCTTCGGGAAGGAGGCCAGGGTCGAAATCGCGTTCGAGAAGGTCGGCCGGAAGAAAGTCGTCGTCGCGTACGCGGGATTGCGCCCCGATTGCTAGCCGCTGCCGGGCCCGTCCGCCGGGTCAGTCTCCGCCGCGCTGTCCCAGCGCCCGGGCGACGCGCTTCGCGGTCGAGACGTTGTTCTTGCCGCGCCGGAGTCCGCGCAGCAGGGACGCCGTCGTGAGGAACGTCTCCTCAGCCTCCTCCTGAACGACGGCCAGCAGGGCCGCGACCTCCACCACCCGCTCCTCGATCAGGTCCACCATGCGGCCGGTGGATTCGCTCGCGCTCTTCAGCGCCTGTCCCACGCCGTCCGCGTCGTTGCGGAGTCTGCCCGCGATGTGCAGGGCCTGGTCGCTCGCCTGTTCGACGTTGTGCAGCACCGGCTTGAGGCGGTCGCCGAGGTCGGTGACCGTGCCCGAGATCCGTCCCAGCGGCTCGCGGGTCTCGCGCAGCAGGCGGATCGCCTGCAGGAGGACGATGAGAATCGCCAGCGCGACGACGAGCCAAACCGCCATCCCGGCCACGACCGCGATCTCGTATGTGCTCACTGCGGCTCCCCGGGAAGAGAGTCGGCCTGACTAGCAGTCCGCGGCAAAACCTCGCTGCGTTCGATCGGCGCTGCATCTCGCCTGAACCGCTGCGCTCTGCGGGAGTATAGGCCGCCCTCCGTCCGCCGGCTACTTTGGCGCCCGGCCCCGGCAAGGCCGGATGCGGGTAAGCGGGGAGGAGGCGCGATGTACTATCGGATCGAGGGTGGAAACGAGCTGAGCGGCGTGTTCACGCCGGTCGGCAACAAGAACGCCGCCCTTCCGGTCCTCGCCGCCACGCTCCTTGCGCGCGAGCCGGTGCGGATCGAGAACGTCCCGCGTATCACCGATGTGGAGACGCTGCTCGACCTTCTCCGCAGTCTCGGCGTCGAGGGTGGCTGGACGGCGCCGGGCGTGCTCGAACTCGACGCGGCGGGCGTGACTCCGCGGGCGATCCCCGATGCGGACCTGGCCGGCCGGATCCGCGGATCGGTGCTGCTCGCCGGCCCCATGCTCGCCCGGATAGGGTCGTGCCAGCTCCCGCACCCCGGAGGCGACTTCATCGGGCGCCGCCGCCTGGACACCCACATGCTCGCGCTGCAGGCGCTCGGTGCGACAGTCCACGTCGGAGACCGCTACGTCCTCCGCGCCCCCGGTCTCCGCGGCGCTTCCGTGTTCCTCGACGAGCCGTCGGTCACGGGGACGGAAAACGCCGTGCTCGCGGCGGTGACGGCCGCGGGCACGACGGAACTCCGCAACGCCGCCACCGAACCCCACGTGCAGGATCTGTGCCGCTTCCTCGTCATGCTCGGCGCCCGCATCGACGGCATCGGGACTTCGCGGCTCGTCATCGAGGGCGTGGAGACCCTGGGTGGCGGGACCTTCCGGATCGGGCCGGATCACATCGAGATCGGAAGCGTGATCGGGTTGGCGGCGGCGACCGGGTCGAACCTTCGGATCGCCGGAGTGGACCCGGCCCACTTCGATCCCCTGCGCGTGGGATTCCGACGCCTCGGACTCGAATTCGCGTGGCGCGATGACCAGCTCCTCGTGCGCGGCGGGGGAGAGCTCCAGATCCAGCCCGACCTTGGCGGCCAGATTCCGAAGATCGACGACGGGCCCTGGCCGGCGTTCCCCGCGGACCTGATCAGCATCGCGCTGGTGGCCGCGACCCAGTGCTGCGGCACCGTCCTCATCCACGAGAAGATGTTCGAGTCGCGGATGTTCTTCGTCGACAAGGTGATCGCCATGGGCGCCCGCATCGTCCTCTGCGATCCGCACCGGGCTGTCGTCGTGGGACCTTCGCCGCTGCGCGGGGCCACTCTCGAGAGCCCCGACATCCGGGCCGGGATGGCGCTCCTCATCGCGGCGCTGGCCGCGGAAGGCGGGAGTCGCGTATACAACATCGGACAGATCGAGCGTGGCTACGAGCGCATCCATGAACGCCTTGCGTCGTTGGGGGCCCGCATCGAACGCGTGGCGCCGGAAGGCGCATGACGGAGGTCGCGGAGATCTCCGGGGGCGGCATGCTGCGGCTGTCGCGGTGGGAGTCGCTCGACCCGAACATCGTGTGCGGGATCACGACGGCAAAGCGCGGAGATCTCGCGGTTGCGGGGGCCTCCCGGGAGCGCGTGGCCTCGGTCTACGCGGACCTGGGCCGGGAACTCGGCTTCCGCCGGGTCTCGGTGCCGACACAGGTCCACGGGACGGATCTCAGGGAGATCGGAGCGTCGCCCGTCCCGGGCTCGGGAGGCTGCACGGTCCACCGGGCGGGCCGCGTGGACGGCCAGCTCGCGGACGGGTCCGGTTGGTTGCTGGCCGCGACGGCCGCGGATTGCGTACCCGTCTATCTGTGGTCGCGCGAGCTCGGGCGCATCGGGCTGATTCACGCCGGATGGCGCGGGGCCGCGGGGGGCATCCTGCCACGCGCGATCCGTCGTCTCGTTCGCGGTTTCGACCACGACTCCCGCGGCTCCGCCGGGGATCTCCGTGTCCATATGGGGCCCGCGATTTGCGGGCGCTGTTACGAGGTCGACACCCCCGTGCTCTCCGCCTTCGGCCTCGCCGGCACGCGCGCGCAACTCGACTTGAGGGACATCCTCGGCGCCCAGGCCGCGGCGGCCGGCGTCGCACCCACCGCGCTTACAAGCTCCCGTTTCTGCACATCATGCGGTCCCGGCGACCTTCATTCACACCGCGCGAGCGGCGGCAAGGCGGGACGGATGGCCGCCTTCCTGGGGCTGCGGAGCGACTGAAGCCGCGGGTGCCGGTTGTTGCAGCGCGTCGGACCCCGCCGTATGTTCCGGGTCGCATGTTCACATACGTCCGCGCGGGTCGGCGGGCGATGGCGTTACTCGAAGTGGGGAAGCTGTACGGGCCCCACTTTTTTTTGCAGTAGGGCGAACCGGATTCGCCGAAAGGGTCGGTCATGCTGGACTCGGCGGACATCGAACGCGCGGTCGAAGCCCTCGGCTACGAGGTCGTGCAGATGGAGCGGGGCGGAGGCCGTCGCCGGCCGTTGCTCCGACTGCGGATCGATCGGCCGGGTTTGTCGAGCGCGCGGTCGGGCGTGACCGTAGACGACTGCGTCGCGGTAACGAGGGAACTGCGTGGTGCACTTGAAGATGTGGCGACCGATGACTGGGTGCTCGAAGTATCGTCGCCGGGAGTGGACCGGCCGCTGGTGAAGGCTGCGGACTATGAGCGTTTCACCGGGTCGCGGATTCGCGTTCGCGGCTACGGTCCGCTGGCCGACCGAGGCCGAAAACTGGAAGGCACGCTGCTCGGGATGGTGGACGGCCTTCCCGGGACGTTTGCGCTGGAGATCGAAGGGGATCGCGTGGAGGTCCCGCTGGAGCTCGTGGCCTCCGCCCGCCTGGTCTACGACTGGGACGCGGTCGGAGGCGTGGGTGGGAGATAGAGAGAGGCAATGAGCGATCAGATCCCGATCGTTGAGGCGTTCCGCATGATGGCGGCGAACAAGTCGCTGACGGAGCTGGAGCTGCATGATCTCATCCGCGACGGGATCCATGCGGCGCTCGCCCGTCGTTTCGGCGGTCCGGTCGAAGCGGAAATCGACGTCACCGATGGAGGTGACATCTCGATCGTCGTCCTCAAGGAAGTGGTCGAGGAAGTCGAGGATCCGGCTCGGGAAGTGACCCTCGAACAGGCTCGCTGGGATGATCCCGACTTCCAGGTCGGCGACCTCATGGAAATCCCGGTCGACTTCAGGGATTTCGGACGCAGCGCGGTCATGGCCGCCAAGCAGAGGATCATTCAGCGCATCCGGGAGGGAGAACGCGACCGGATTCGCATGGAGTTCAACGACAGGGTCGGGGACCTCGTTTCGGGCGAGGTGCAGGCGAGCGAGCGCGGCAAACTCGTCGTCATGCTGAATCGGTCGCGCGAAGCCGAGGCGATCATCCCGTGGCGGGAACAGAATCCACGGGAACGCTTCCGCCAGGGCGAGCCGATCCGGGCCGTGCTGAAGCTGCTGGAGGAGACGCCGCGCGGTCCGCGACTGATCCTGTCGCGGGCGGACCCCCAGTTCGTCGCTTCGCTGTTCGCGCTCGAGGTGCCCGAGATCTACCAGAGTATCGTGGACATCAAGGAGATCGTCCGCGAAGCGGGTGGGCGCACCAAGGTGGCCGTTGCGTCCCGGGATGAGTCCGTCGATCCGGTCGGAGCCTGCGTCGGCCTGAAGGGGTCGCGCGTCCAGGCCGTCGTGTCGGAGTTGAGCGGAGAACGGATCGACATCGTCCCGTGGCACCCGGACCCCGAGATCTTCGCCCGCCGAGCCTTGGCTCCGGCCAGGGTCGCCAAGGTGATCTCGGACCGGGAGCGGCACGTCATAACGGCGATCGTGGACGAGGACCAGCTGTCGCTGGCGATCGGACGAAACGGGCAGAATGTGCGGTTGGCGTCACAGCTCATCGGATGGCAGATCGACCTGTATTCCAGCCGTGACTGGATGGAGCGCGGCGGAGAGGCCGGCCTGTTCGGAGGCGATGATGAGTACGAGATGTCCGACTTTCCGCTCTCCGAGCTCGAGGGGATCGCCCCCGCGACGCTTGCGGCGCTCGAAGCCGCCGGGATCGGCAGCTTCTATGGACTCCTCGATATGGATCGGAGCGATTTCCTCCAGGTTCCCGGGATCGGGCCGGACGAAGCGGATACGCTGGAAGCGCTCATCGACGAACTGACCGTCGTGGACGAGGCGCAGTCGGAGGGCGCCGTGGCTGCGAAGGCGGCTGCCGAAGCGCCCGCGGAGGAGGCGGCCGGGGATGCGCCGTCGGAGGCAGTGCCATCGGAGGAAACGCCATCGGAGGTAGCGCCTGCGGAGGCGGCCGACGCGCTGAGCACGGCGGCCTCGGGCGAGGGGACCGCCTGAAGCGCGGCGGCGGGACGCTGAGCCTGCTCGGAATCGCGACGCGCGCGGGGCGGGTCGCGCTCGGAACCCGGGCCGTGGACATCGCGGCGCGCAGGGGAAGGCTCGCCCTGCTCGTGGTCGCGGGCGACGCATCGCGGCACGCGGTGAGCCGCCTCACGCCACAGGCGCGACGGGCTTCGCGTGTAACGGTGGCGAGTCGCCGGGCGCTCGGACGGGCGCTCGGACGGAACGATGTGGCCGTCGTCGGCGTCACGGATTCGGCGCTGGCGCAGCGGATTCTCGAAGGGGAGCGCACGCCCTCGCGGCGTGACGAAAGCTCCGGGTTGCAGGGAGACCCGGAAGGGCAGGTGCCTGGACAATGAAGCGTGTCTTCGAGGTCGCAGAGGAACTGAGACTCGACACGAGTCACCTCATCCAGTTGCTGCGGGAGATGGACGTGCCCGTGCGGAGCCACATGTCGAGCGTGGACTCGGCGAGTGTGGCGCGTCTGCACGCGCGGCTCGAACGCGAACGGAGGGGTGAGGCGGTCACCGGCACCGCGGCCCCCGTGCGGCGGCGCCGTCGCCGGCGAAGGGCCGCTCCCGCGTCGCTTGCGACGGCCACTCCGGATGTCGAAGCCGAAGAAGGGATCGCACCTTCGGCCGAGGCGGCGGAAGACGATCCCGCGGTCGCAGAGGTGCCCGAAGTCGCCCCCGTCGAGGCCGAGATCGAAGCCGAGATCGAGGTCGAGTCCGAGCCCGAGGCGGGAGCCGAGGTGCCACGGGCCGAGGCTGAATTCGAGCCCGAGGCCGAAGCCGCCCAGGAGCCTGCGGAGGCGCCGGAAGACCCCGCGCGAGAGGCGGACGAACCGGCGGAGCCGGAGGCGAGCGTCGAGGTCGCGGAGCCGACGGAACCGGATGTCGCCGAGCCCGAAGCGGAACCCGCGGAGGCGGAGGCGGATGCGTCGTCCGCTCCGACCCGCCCCGCGCGTCGGCCCAAGCCGGTCCGGCGGGACATGCCGTCGCCCGCCTCTTCACCTGCGCCCTCGGGTCCGAGGGCCTCGGCGGGCCCCGGCGGCAAGGTGCGAATCTCGGCCGAAGGTTACACGGTCGATGGCCGCAAGAAGTCTCGCGGCGGGGATGGAAAGAAGCGGCGGCGCGTGGATCGAAACGCGGTCCAGCAGAATTTCCGCAAGACCCTGGCCGCGATGGGACAATCCTCGCCGCGAAAGCGGCGTCGCGAGACGCAGCAACAGCAGCGCGAGGCGGAACGCGAGCAGCGCGAACTCGAACAGCGCACGGAGAAGGCGACGGTCCGCGTCAACGAGTTCCTCACCGTGTCGGAGCTCGCCGATCTGATCGAGGTCCCGCCCCAGGCCATCATCACCTCGGCGTTCAAGAACCTCGGCCTGATGGTGACGATCAATCAGCGGCTCGACTTCGGTCAGATCGAACTCATCTGCGAGGAGGCCGGCTTCACCGCGATCCGCGAGGAGGGGTTCGAGGCGGACCTCTCAAGCGACGACGAGGACCTGCCCGAGGACGACAGCGAGCTGGTGCCCCGGCCGCCGATCGTAACCGTGATGGGCCACGTCGACCATGGGAAGACCTCGCTGCTCGACCGTATCCGGAGCACGAACGTGATCGCGGGAGAGGCGGGGGGCATCACGCAGCACATCGGCGCCTATCACGTCCTGCTCTCGGAGGGCCGGACGATCACCTTCCTCGACACGCCCGGCCACGAGGCGTTCACGGCGATGCGCGCCCGCGGCGCGGAGGTCACGGACATCGTCATCCTCGTCGTGGCGGCCGACGACTCCGTGATGCCGCAGACGATCGAAGCGATCAGCCACGCCCGGAACGCGTCGGTGCCCATGGTCGTCGCGGTGAACAAGGTCGACCTCCCGTCGGCGGATGTGGATCGGGTCAAGAGGGAACTCCTCGCGCGCGAGGTGGTCCTGGAGGACTTCGGCGGCGAGATCCTCGGTGCGGATGTCTCGGCGAAGACGGGCGAGGGGTTGGACGATCTTCTCGAGAAGGTCCTGCTCCAGGCGGAGATTCTCGAACTGAAGGCGAACCCGGAGCGAGAAGCCCGGGGGACGGTCGTCGAGGCGCAGCTGGACCGCGGCATGGGTCCGGTAGCGACCGTGCTCGTGGAACGGGGGACGCTGGAAGTCGGCGCCGATTTCGTCTGCGGACTTCACGGCGGACGCGTCCGGGCGCTCCTCGATGAGCGCGGCCGGAAGGTCACGAGCGCCGGTCCCGGGATCCCCGTGCGGGTGCTCGGGATCGAGGGGGTGCCGCAGGCGGGCGACTCCCTCGTCGTCCTCTCCGCCGCGCGGGTCCGCGAGATCGTCTCGCGGCGCCAGCAACTGGAGCGCGAGAAGGACATCCGCCGCCGGGCGACCGGAACGCGGCTCGAGGATGTCTTTGCCGCGGTCAAGGCGGGGGAGGGCGCGCGTCTGAACGTCGTCATCAAGGGCGATACGGATGGGTCGGTCCAGGCGCTCTCCGACAGCCTCGAGCGGCTGTCGACCGACGAGGTCTCGGTCGAGGTCATCCACCGAGCGGTGGGGGGCATCAACGAGTCCGACATTCTTCTGGCCTCTACTTCGGAGGCGATCATCGTCGGCTTCCATGTCCGACCGGACGCCGGTGCGGCGGCCGCCGCGGAACGCGAGTCGATCGAGATTCGGATCTACAACGTGATCTACGAAGCGGTGGAGGAGATCCGTCTCGCGCTCGAAGGTCTGCTCGCGCCCGAGCAGCGTGAGATCACGGTCGGAATGGCCGAGATCCGCGAACTCTTCCGCGTCCCGAAGGCCGGGACGATTGCGGGCTGCTACGTCCAGACCGGCACCATGCGGCGCAACCTCCCGATCCGCCTCCTCCGCGACCAGATCCAGATCTACCAGGGCCGGATCGACAGCCTGAGGCGGTTCAAGGAGGATGTGCGCCAGGTCAGAGACGGGTACGAGTGCGGCATCTCCATCGAGAACTACAACGATATCAAGGTCGGCGATGTGATCGAGTGCTACGAGGTGGTGGAGGTCGCGCGCACCCTCTCCGGAGCACCGGCGGGCTGACCTTCCGCGGGGCGTTATGGCCGTCATCGGGGTGCGCCGCTGGGTATTTCACCTCCCGGGCTGCCGGTCGCTCAAGGCGAAGCGTTCGGTCGTCCGCGGCCTGCGCGAGCGCACGATCGTGAAGTTCCGGGTTTCCGCCGCCGAGACCGGCCTCCGCGACCGGGCCGCGATGGCCGAGATCACGGTCTGCGTCGCATCGGGCGAACGTCGGCATGCGGAATCGGTTCTCGGACGCGTCGACCTCTTTCTGAGATCCGACCCGAGGGCGCACGTCATCGAGTCGGAGACCGAGTTCCTGTGAAGGCCAGCCGACCGGCGCGGGGGAGTGGGTGACGCACCGTCACCGGAGCGAACGGCTGGGCGAACTGTTTCGGCGCGAACTCACGCGCCTCCTGCTCGGATCGCTCAAGGATCCGCGACTCGACGGAGTGACGGTGACCGACGTGCGGGCGACCCGCGATCTCTCCTTCGCCACCGTCTACATTCGCTCCGACGGGGATGTGTCGGAGGGAATCGAGGGGCTGGAACACGCGGCGGGGTTCATACGGCGCGAACTCGGCCGGTCGCTCCGGCTGCGGAAGATCCCGGAGTTCCGCTTCCTGCCCGACGAAACGCCCGAGCACGCCAGCCGGATCGAGGAACTGCTGCGCCGGGCTCGAGAGGACGCGGGGCCGCGTGACGACTGACGCCGGCCTGCTCCTCATCGACAAGCCGGCGGGAGCGACGTCGCACGACATCGTCCTTCGGATACGGCGAAGGCTGGGGGTGCGCCGGATCGGCCACACGGGCACGCTCGATCCCTTCGCGACAGGGCTCCTGCTGTCGCTCGTCGGGTCGTTCACGCGGCTCGCCGACCTCTACCACGGACTCCTGAAGTCCTACGATGCGACGATGGCGCTGGGGCGGGAAACGGACACGGACGATCTGACGGGGAGGACCGTATCGGAAGATGCCGGTTGGCGGGAGCTTGACCGCGAGGCGATCCGGGCTTCCTTCGCGGCCCGCGAGGGCGTCGGACGCCAGGTGCCCTCGTCCTACTCGGCGCGCCGCACCGGCGGCGAGCGCGCCTATGCGCTGGCCCGCCGCGGGGAACGTCCCGAACTGGAGGCACGCGAGGTGACCATCCACGAGATCGCGGTCACGGACATCGATCTACCCCGGGTCCGCTTCCGCGCTAGCGTTTCCACGGGCACGTACATACGCGCGCTGGCCCGTGACATCGGGCGAGACCTCGGACCCGGGGCGCACCTTACCGCGCTGCGCCGCACGGCGATCGGTCCCTTCGCGGTAGACGAGGCAACCTCTCCCGACGTGGTGGAGGCAGCCGTGGCCGAGGCGTCCACCGCCTGGCGCCCCGGGATGGCCGCGCTGCCGTGGGTATGGCGGCGCGAACTGAACGATGGAGAGCGGAACGAGATCCGGCACGGAAGGTCGGTCGAGCGCGGAGACGTGTTGCGGCCGTCCGGGAGCGCGCCTGATTCGAGCGAGGGCTCAACCAACCCGGTCGCGCTGTACGCCTCGGACGAGCTCTTCGCCATCGCCGAGGCGCGCGACGGCCGCCTCTACCCGAAGAAGGTGTTTGCCGCGTGAGCGGGCTCCCCCCGCACGTCCGGGGCACCGTCGTCACCATGGGGACCTTCGATGGCGTCCACCTGGGGCACCAGGCGATCCTGCGTGACGTTCGGCGGCGCGCGCGCTCGCGAAACGGTCACTCGGCGCTCCTGACCTTCGACCCGCACCCCCTGAGCGTCGTGCGCCCCGAAGTCGCCCCCGCCCTCCTCACGCTGCCGGACGAGAAGAAGGAAATCCTCGCCCAACTCGGGCTCGACTTCGCCGCGTTCGTCTCCTTCACGCTCGAGTTCTCCCGCTACTCCCCCGAACAGTTCGTGGAGGATCTCATCGTCCCCCGCTTCCGCCCGGCAGAGATCGTCGTCGGGTACGACCACGGGTTCGGGCGCGGCCGCGCCGGAGACGTCTCCGTGCTTGAACGGTTGGGCGGAGCCCACGGGTTCGAGGTCTCGGTCGTCGGCGGCGTCGAAACGGACGGGTCGACGATCTCGTCCACACGGGTGCGCGGGGCGGTGGCGTCGGGCGACATGGAGGGCGCGGCCGCGGGCCTCGGTCGCCCGTACTCGTTTCGCGGGACCGTGATCCGTGGGCTGGGACGGGGCAGGACGCTCGGTTTTCCGACCGCCAACCTCACGCCGCCGCCTCCCGACAAACTCCTTCCGGCGGAAGGCATCTACGCGGTGCGCGCCACGCTCGGTGCCGAGCGCGTCGATGGACTGCTGCACCTCGGGCCCAGACCGACCTTTGCGGGCTCCTCGCCGGCCATCGAACTCTTCCTCATCGATTTCGAGCGTGACATCTACGGAGAGCATGTGATCGTCGATGTCCTCCACCGGCTGCGCGAGGTGCGCGCGTACGAGTCGGGAGACGATCTCGCCGCGCAGATGCGCCGGGACCTCGCGGACGGCCTCGAGTACTTCAGGGAGACGGGCAGATGAGCGGCAAGCGGACGGCATCGACACGGCAACGGTGGCTCATCGCCTTCGCCGCCTGTACGGGAATCCTGGTCATCCGTGCGGGAATTCCGCGGCCGGCGGCTGCCCAGGCGCTCCTGCCGATTGCGGACCGGGCGGGGGACTGCACGGTTCAACTCCGGGAAATCCTGCGTCTCGGCGACCCCGGCGACCCCGGCACGATCGGGAGCCGTCCGGAGATCACGCGGACAGCGGCGGGCGAATACATCGTGGCGAGCGTGGAGAACCGCGGACAACTGCTCGTATTCGATTCGGGCGGCGCCTTCCTGGAGACCCTTGGAGGGAACGGAGACGGGCCCGGCGAGTATCGCGTCCCGGGCCGCATGCGTCCCGGATCCGATGGCAGCCTGCGGATCCTCGACCTCGTCAACCGCAGGATCACGCACGTGTCACCCGATGGAGGATTGATCGAAACCACAGACATCCGAAGCCTTCACGGGCTCGATTTCGCGGTCATCGACCGTGGCGAGCGGTATGCCGTGGCCGGTTTCGGGCAGGTGGACGACGTGCTCGGCGCGACGACCGAGATCGTCGATCGCGGCGGAGCACGGTCCTCCAGCCTCGGCGCCACCCCGGTGGAGTCGTGGGTCGTGAACTTCTTCCGCGCCCCGGTCGCGGTGGACGGGGAGGGCAGGGTGTGGACGACCCGGGCTGGGGAATACGGGTTCGAGGCGTGGGGTCCGCAGGGCGGGAGCGGGCCGCGCGTGCGCCTGGTGGGAGACCCGGAGTGGTTCGACCCCGGGCCGCCGCAGCCGGGGGCGCCCGTCTCGGCGCCGGCTCCCTCCATCGTCATCAGCCTTCGTTTCGACCGCGGTCTGTTGTGGGCGGGCACCTGGGTCGCCGACGAGGACCGAGAGGCGGGCGGCGGTGCCGCGCCGTCTCCCCTGGAACTCGACCGGCTCCTCGACACCGTCCTGGATGTGATCGATCCCGCCAGCGGAGCCCTCATCGCGCGTATTCGGCGCGACGAGGCGCTGCGGGGGACGGGCGATGACGCCCTCCTGTTCGGCGTTCGGGAGGACGGCGGCATCGCCCGCGCCGTCATCTTCGAGCCGGCTCTCGCCGGCCCCGCCTGCCCCTCCTCGATGTCGCCGGGGATGTGAGCGCAGCCTCTTCCCGGATGGCCGAGCCGATCTTCGCGGCGGAGGGGTTCGCCAAGCGGTTCGGCGCCGCGGAGGTGCTCAGAGCCGCTTCGGTCCAGGCGTGGCCGGGGCGCGTCACGGTCCTCCTCGGGCGCAACGGCTCCGGAAAGAGCACGCTCCTGCGGCTGTGCCCTCGGGCTTCTCGCAGCGGAAACCGGCGCCGTCAGGTGGCGCGGCCGCGCAACGCTGCGCCCGCGGATCGCCCGCATGGCTCGCGAGGGTCTGTGCTTCGTGCCCGATGCGGGGCTGGCCGTTCCGCGTCGGCGCGTTCACGCCCACCTGACCACGCTGGCCGCGGCATTCCCGGAGGCTCGTCGACTGACCGACCTGGATCCACTCGACGTGTCCCCGCTCCTCGGCAGCCGGGTGCGCGAACTCTCGGGTGGGGAGCGGCGCCGCGTGGAACTCACGCTCGGACTTCTGCGCAACCCTCTGTGCCTGATCGCCGACGAGCCCCTCACCGGTCTGGCTCCGGCCGACCAGCAGCGGACGGTCCGGGCGCTGCGGGACGCGGCCGGACGTGGCGCGGCGGTGCTGGTCACGGGGCACGAGGTCGAACTGCTCATGCAGGCCGCGGACGAGGTGGTCTGGATCACGGCGGGAGGGACACGCGTCACGGGAACCCCGGAACAGACCTGGAGACATCCCGAGTTTGTCCGGGACTACCTCGGCCGCCGCGGCCGAACGGAGCTGGAAACGGCCTCGAAGCCGCATCCGGCGGACCCGGACCGCAGTCGGGCCGGAGACGTCGGCTCCGGGGTCTCCCCGGCGCGCCGGTCGAGCCGCGTGTGCCGCATCTGGCTGCCGATGGCCGGCTCTGCGGTGGCGATCTGGATCATCGTCCGGCTCGTGATGGCCGCGTTCGGGGCGGCGGTGGGCACGCCCCTGCGTGCGGGGGACGGCACGCCGTCCCTGTGGGCCGCGGGCGTCACCATACCTGTCGTCGGGGTATGCGTCCTTCTCTCGTGGATCGACCATCTCCGGCGGGGCGAGGGCGCGTTCCTGTCCACCCTCGGAGTCGGCCGCGGTCCCCCGTTCATCGCCTGGACCGCGACCTGCCTTGCCCTGGAGATGGCGGCTGCCGCCGTTCTCGCCGCCCTGTGAGCGGACGGGTAATCCGGGTGCCGCGTGGCGCCGCACCTTTACAGCCACGCGTGCCGATTCTAGTTTGATGGACTGTATGTGAAACGGCACGGCGGGGGCTTCGCCATCTTGCCGGTCGCTCCGCGGGCTGAAGCGGGGCGGCGGATCGAGGGACAATAGAGAGACGTGGAAAAAACAGAGAAGCAGGGAATCATAGAAAAGTTCTCGCGGCGCGAGAACGACCAGGGGTCGGCTCCGGTGCAAATTGCACTGCTCACGGCTCGCATCGAGGAGTTGACCGGGCATTTCCGGGATCATCCCAAGGATCATCACAGTCGACGCGGACTGCTGAAGATGGTTGGCCGGCGTCGTCGACTGTTGAACTACCTCCGCCGGACGGATCTCGACCGCTACCGAACGGTCATCGAGGAGCTCGGGCTACGCCGTTGAGGCGCCGCCCCGCTGCCCAGCCTCCGCCTCCGCCGGCCCGCATCGTCGGGCCTCCCGTCCTCCTTCCCTCGTACGGTCCCGGATCCTCCCAGCCGGGGCGCTGAATCGAAGAAGCCGAATCGAAGAAGCCAAATCGAAGAAGCCAATGCAAGGTTGAGAAGGCATTTCATGAACGTCCGGCCTGACGAACGGCCGACGCGGCGCGCGGAACCCCGCGGCGCCACACCCGAAGAAAGAAGAGAAAAAAAAGCATGACACACCGAATTGAAACCGAATTCCACGGACGGCCCCTGATCCTCGAGACGGGCAGAATGGCCCGGCAGGCCGATGGCGCCGTCTATGTGCAGTACGGGGAGACCGCAGTGCTCGTGACCGCCACGGCGGACCGCAAGCCCACGCATCTTCCCTTCTTTCCTCTCACGGTCGAGTACCGCGAGAAGACCTACGCCGCCGGCAAGTTCCCCGGCGGGTTCATCAAGCGGGAGACGCGGCCCGGCGAGAAGGAGACGATCTCGGCGCGGCAGATCGACCGGCCGCTTCGGCCGCTCTTCCCCGCGGATTATCGCAACGACACCCAGGTCGTCTGTTTCATCATCTCCGCGGACCAGGAGAACGACGCGGACGTCATCGGCATGCTCGGGGCGTCGACGGCCCTCCTCCTGTCCCCGATCCCGTGGGACGGGCCGGTCGCCGGCGTGCGGGTTGCCCGCCGCGAAGGCGAGTGGCTCGTCAACCCGACCTTCGATGACCTCGAGATGTGCGACCTGGAGATCGTCGTCGCCGGCTCCGATGATTCGATCGTGATGGTCGAGGGCGCGTGCCTGGAGGCCACCGAGGATGAGTTCCTCGAGGCGATGCAGGTCGGACAGAAGGCCATCGCCGATCTGATCGGGCTCCAGCGCGAGCTGGTCCGGATGGCCGGGGCCGCGGAGACGTTCGAGTACGAGCCCGTCGGGCCCGATCCCGAAGTCGTGGCGAAGGTCACGGACCTGGCGGCCGGGCGCGTGGGTGACGCGCTGCGGATCGCGGACAAGGAGGAGCGCGGACGCGCCCTGTCCGCCCTGCGCGCGGAGGTGGCGGCGCGACTCGAGGCGGAGCATCCGGACTGCGCCGGGGACGTAGGCGCTGCTCTGCGAAAGCTGGAGAAGGAGACGATGCGCCGGCGCATCCTCGAGGATGGCGAACGGATCGACGGCCGCGGCATGAACGACGTCCGCGACATCACGTGCGAGGTCGGCCTCCTGCCGCGAACGCACGGTTCGGCGCTCTTCACGCGGGGGCAGACGCAGGCGCTCGCGGTGACCACGCTCGGGACGGTGCGCGACGAGCAGCGAATCGACTCCGTCGATGTGCGCGAGGAAACCTCGAAGTCCTTCATGCTCCACTACAACTTCCCCGGCTTTTCCACGGGCGAAGTGCGAATGTTCCGGGGTACGAGCCGCCGCGAGACGGGACACGGAATGCTGGCTGAGCGCGCGCTTCAGGCTCTCCTCCCGGCATACGAGGATTTCCCGTACACGATCCGCGTCGTCTCCGATATCCTGGAATCGAACGGGTCGAGTTCGATGGCTTCCGTCTGCGGCGGATCGCTCTCCCTCATGGATGCCGGAGTGCCGATGCGGGCCCCATGCGCGGGTATTGCGATGGGGCTCATCAAGGAGGGGGACCAGGTCGAGATCCTCACCGACATCCTCGGCGTGGAGGATGCCCTCGGTGACATGGACTTCAAGGTCGCCGGGACGGAGCGGGGGATCACGGCCGTCCAGATGGACATCAAGGCCGACGGACTCTCCGTCGACACGCTGCGGGAGGCCCTGGCCCGGGCGCGCGATGCCCGGCTGCGAATCCTCGCGGCGATGAACGAGACGCTCGAAGCGGCGCGCGAGGAGATGTCGCCGCACGCGCCGCGGATCGTCACCCTGCAGATCAACCCCCAGAAGATCGGCGAGGTCATCGGGCCGAAGGGGAAGACGATCCGGATGATTCAGGAGGAGACGGGCACGGAGGTCAACATCGACGATTCGGGCACGGTCACCATCGCGGCGCCCTCGGGCGCGGGTGCGCAGCATGCGCGCGAGATGGTGGAAGGCATCGTTCAGGAGCCGGAGGTCGGGCGGATCTATCGCGGCGTCGTGAAGAACACGACGGACTTCGGCGCCTTCGTCGAGATCATCCCCGGCGTCGAGGGCCTGTGCCACATCTCGGAACTCGAGGAAGGCCGCACCGCCAAGACGGAGGACGTGGTGAGCCCGGGCGACGAGGTGAAGGTGAAGCTGCTCGCCGTGGATGACCGCGGCCGCCTCAAGCTCTCGCGGCGCGCGGCCCTCGCCCCCGCCGAGTAGGCCTGACCACGTCGCATCCCGGCCCGCCTGCGCGCGGGCCGGCCCGGGACCTGCGGCCGGCTGGCGGGATCGGAGGCCGGCTCGACCGGGAGGTGTACCGAACCTGCCTCCCGGATGGCCCCATCGTGCTCAGCGAGCGCATGGATTCCGTGCGCTCCGTCGCCATCGGCCTCTGGGTACGGCAGGGCCGCGTTCATGAGGATGCCGAACACGGCGGCGCATCCCATCTGCTCGAGCACATGGTCTTCAAGGGGACGCACCGGCGTTCCGCGCGCGACCTCGCTTGGGAGCTGGAGCGGCTCGGCGGCGCGCTGGACGCGTATACGACCCACGAGTTCACCGCGTTCCAGGCGCGTGTACCGGCGGGGGCACTCGGCGTCGCGCTCGACGTGCTGTGCGACCTCGCCTTCTATCCGCGGCTCTCCGGACAGGATCTGGACGTGGAACGCGAGGTCGTGCTGGAAGAGATCGCCGCCGCGGCGGAAGTCCCGGAGGACATCGTCTTCGAAGAGCACGCGCGCGCTCTCTACGGCGGGCATCCTTACGGCGAACCGATCCTCGGCACCCGCGCGTCGGTGCAGGCCCTCCCGGTGTCGGCGCTGGCCGAAGTGCACGATCGCGCGTACCGGCCGGGGAACGTGGTCGTGGCGGCGGCGGGAGCGGTGGAGCACGAGGATCTCGTGGAGGGCCTGGCCCGCTGGCTCCCGCGCCGGGCCGCGGCCCCCGCGCCCGTCGACCCGCCGGCGCCGGTCGGCGAATCGGGCTTCCGGCGCATGCGACGCGAAGGCGGCCGGCAGACGCACATCGTGACGGGAGGACTCTCCGTCCCGTACCGCGACCCCCTTCGCTACGCCATCCATGTCACGGCGACCGCCCTCGGGGGCGGAATGAGTTCGCGGCTCTTCCAGAGAATCCGGGAAACGCGCGGTCTCGCCTACGCGGTCTACAGCTTCCACGGGTTCCACGCGCAGGCGGGCCATGTCGGCGCCTATGTCGGGACCCGCCCCGAGACCGCGGAGGAGGCGCGCGAGGCGGTGGAGGGGGAACTCGCCCTTCTGGCGCGGGAGGGATTGACCCGCCAGGAGCTGGACGACACTCGCAGTCAGTTGAAGGGACAGTTTCTGATCTCGCTCGAATCACCGGCGAGCCGAATGAACCGGCTTGCCGGCGTCGCCCTCTACGGCCACGAGTATCGCACCCTGGACGAGGTCGCGGCGAGAATCGATGCGGTCGACCGAGCGCAATGTCTCGAAGCGGCCGCATACTTCGCACCCGCACGGCTCGCGACCCTCGAGCTGGCGCCCGGCCATGCGCCGGGGCGCACCGCAACGGACGTGCACTGAGCGTCCCCCGGGAGGGAACGAAATGATCGTTGGCGTACCGAAGGAGATAAAGGCGGACGAGAGTCGTGTAGCCCTCGTTCCGGCCGGCGCGACGGCGCTCGTGGCTGCCGGGCACACGGTGTGCGTCGAACGCGATGCGGGCCTGCGCAGCGGCTTTCCGGATGACATGTACATCGCTGCGGGGGCCGAGGTGCTGGATTCGGCGGATCGGGTATGGGGCCGGGCCGAACTCATCGTCAAGGTCAAGGAGCCCATCGAATCCGAATATTCCCGGATGCGGCCCGGCCAGGTCATCTTCACCTACTTCCACTTCGCGGCCGACGAAAGCCTCACGCACCGGACGCTGGAGAGCGGCTCCGTAGCGATCGCCTACGAGACGGTCCAGCTTCCGACGGGCGAACTCCCGCTCCTCACGCCGATGTCCGAGGTGGCGGGGCGGATGGCGATCCAGCAGGCGGCCAAGAACCTGGAGCGCATCGCGGGCGGGTACGGGATCCTGCTCGGCGGCGTGCCGGGAGTGCTTCCGGCCGAGGTCGTCATCCTCGGCGGAGGGGTCGTGGGCGCGAACGCGGCAACGATCGCGGCGGGTTTCGGCGCCCACGTGACGGTGCTCGACGTCAATCTCCCCCGTCTCCGGTACCTCGCGGAGGTCATGCCCGCCAACGTGGATACGCTCTATTCGAACCGCCACTCGATCCTCGAGCAGATCGAACGCGCGGACGTCGTGATCGGCGCCGTGCTCGTCCCCGGCGGGAAGGCGCCGAAGCTCGTGCGGCACGACGACCTGCGGCGGATGAAGGACGGTTCCGTGATCGTCGACGTGGCCGTGGATCAGGGCGGCTGCGTGGAGTCCGCGCGCCCGACCACGCACAACGACCCCACCTACACCGTCCACGGGGTCATTCACTACTGCGTGGCGAACATGCCGGGGGCCGTCCCGAGGACCTCAACCCTGGCCCTGACGAACGCGACGTTCCCCTACCTCCTGCACCTCGCGAATCGCGGGTGGAAGGTGGCATGCCGCGAGGATCCGGACCTCGCCCTGGGGGTCAACATCGCGGGAGGACGGGTCACGTACGAGGCCGTCGCACAGGCGTTCGATCTCGAATACACGCCCCTCGAGGCGCACTCCGCGTGAGTCCGGGCGGCCGGGAGCGAGCGGCTGCGCGGGGCGACTTTCCTGTGTCCGAAAGTACGTTTACATTTCGGCGTCCTTCACCCGGACTGGCAGTTTCCGGTACGATTCGCCCCCTTGGAGGTGTCCCGCCCGTGTCCTTCAGCCCACCGATCCCGAGCCGGCCCGGAAGGGCGGCCTGCTAGATGGGGAAGTGGTCGCTGCGGGGTAACTTCCTGCCGATCAGCAAGATCGGAGTGGACCTGGGGACCGCGAACACCCTCGTACACGTCGAAGGCGAGGGCATTGTCCTCAACGAACCGTCCGTCGTCGCGGTCCGGAAGGAAACCGGCCGCATCGAAGGGATCGGCCTCGCCGCCAAGCGCATGCTCGGCCGCACGCCGAGCGGGATCGAAGCGGTCCGGCCGCTGAAGGATGGGGTCATCGCCGACGTGGACATCACCGAGATGATGATCCGCTACTTCCTCAAGGAAGTGATGACCACGCGGCTCTTCAAGATCCGGCCCCTCGTCGTGGTTGGCGTGCCGTCCGGCATCACTGAACTCGAACGACGGGCCGTCCGGTCCAGCGCGCACGCCGCCGGCGCCAAGGAAGTCTACATGGTGGCGGAACCGATGGCGGCGGCCGTCGGCGTGGGACTGCCGGTGGAGACGCCGACGGGCAACATGATCATCGATGTCGGGGGCGGGACGAGCGAGATCGCGGTGATCGCGCTTTCGGGATCTGTCGCGGACACGTCGATCCGGGTCGGCGGCGACGAGCTGGATTCCACGATCGTCTCCTTCCTCCGCAAGAAATACAACCTCCTCATCGGCGAGCCGACGGCCGAAGCCGTCAAGATCCAGATCGGATCGGCCTATCCTACGGACGACGACAAGGAGATGCTGGTCAAGGGGCGGGATCTCGTCTCCGGGATTCCGAAGACCGTGCGGGTCCATTCGGCTGAGGTCCGCGAGTGCCTCCAGGAGCCGATCCAGCAGATCGTTGCCGCGGTGCGGCGGGCGCTCGAGATTACGCCGCCGGAACTTGCCTCCGATATCGTAGACCGGGGCGTCGTCATGACCGGGGGCGGCGCCCTCGTACGGGGGCTGGATACGCTGCTGGGCGAAGAAACGGGGCTCCCGATCCACGTCGATGCGGAACCGCTTACCTGCGTCGTTCGGGGCTGCGGGAAGATCCTCGAGGAATTCGGACGGTATCGTGGAGTCCTCACGAGTTGACGCCGAGTCCCTGCTGAATCGCCGCCCGTGAGTGTTCAGGGCGTCCGGCCGCCGGGTCGCGGGCCACTCGATGTCTTCGTCTTTTCCGTCGCCCTCATCCTCAGCGGCGTCGCCGCGGGTCTGCCCAGCGCACAGCAGAGCCAGGTGGAGTCCGCGATCCGTGCCACCGCGCTCTACCCGTTCCTGCTGCTCCATCGCCTCGCCGCCGAGCGGGGCCAGGTCCAGAGCCGCGTCGAGGGCCTGCTGGCGGAGCGGGACTCCCTGACGGAACTCCTGCTGCGCTACCGGGAGCGCCCGACGCCGGTCGAGGACGCGTCGCCCGAGAGGGATCTCGGGGGTCTCCCCGCCGGTTCGGTCGCGCCGGCGGTCGTCTACCCGGGACGCCCCCGTGTCGGCAATCCCGACCTGTTCGTGTTGTCGGGACCCGATTTCCGGGATCGTGAGTTTCCTGTCGGCGTCTTCACCGGCATCGGGCTGGTCGGTGTCGTGAGAGCCGCGCACGGACTGGGCGGACGGGGCGAGTTCTGGAGCCATCCCGACTTTCGGGTCAGCGTGCTGGCCGAAGGGGAGGCCGTGTCGGGCTTCGTGCGGCCGCTGCGCGCGGACGGAGGGCAACCGGTGCTCCTCCTCGAGGGTGCGCCATTCCAGGCGGACATACCGGTCGGAACCCTCCTCGTCACGACCGGTATCGCCGGTGTCTATCCGCCGGGCGTGCCGGTGGGGCGCATCCGCGAACCCGGCGAGCCGGAGGCGGGCTGGATGAAGCGCTACATCGTCGAGCCCTCCGTGCGTCCCGAAGAAGTCAGGGACGTGTTCGTGTGGAATCGGCCGGCGCTGCCGGCAGATGTCGAGGCGGACACCGCGTCCGCTCCGGTGGAACCCGGGCCTGCACCGGCGGACACGGCTGCGGCACGTCGATGAGTCCGGCGGGGAAGTGGTTCGTCGCCGCGCTCCTTCTGGTCCTGCATTTCGCTCTGCATCCGCTCTGGAGCCGCTGGCCGATCGCGCCCGATCTCGTGGCTGGCGGGCTGATTTTGAGTTCATTGCAGCTCCGCTGGGGACGGGCCGCCGGCTTCGGGTGCGTGATCGGCCTGCTGGAAGCGTCGATCTCACTGGGACCGATGGGCCTCACGATGTTACTCTTTGCGCTGACGGGGGCGCTCGTCGGCTGGGTACGGCGCCTGATCTATTCGGATTCGGATTACGCGACGCCGGTCTTCGTCTTTTGCGGGACGTGGTTGCTGCGGTTGACGGTCACTCTTTTCGTCGTCGGAGATTCGTCGGCGGGCGCCCTTTTCGTCCATGGCGCCGGATCGGCCGCCCTGACCACGGCGGTGTGCTGGGTTGCGGAGAGGCTGGTTTCGGCAGTCACGAGGTGAAGGGGAGGATGTGAAGAGCGACAACGAGCACCGCGCGATCCGGAAACAGCGGGGCCGCTGGGCGGCGGGCGCGATCTTCTTCTGCCTCTCGGTCGTCGCCGCCGGGTTCATCAATCTCCAGATCTTCAGCACCGAGCTGTACACGCTCCTTTCGAGCGAGAACCGGTTGCGGACCATCTCGGTGCCGGCCCCGCGCGGGACCATCTACGACCGGTACGGACGGGTCATCGCCGACAACGTGCCGGGGTACGATGTGTCGATGCTCCCCGGGCCCCGCGACTCCATCTCCGCCGGCCTCGATCGCCTCGCGGAACGGCTGGACCTGTCGCCCGCGCGGCGCGCCGCGCTGCTGTCGCGCAATCGGGAACGTCCCGGCGAGGCTCTCGTCGTGCGCGAGAACGCGAACTTCGAGCAGGTCGCGTTCATCGAGGAACGTCGACCCCGGTTTCGGCGCGTCGTCGTGGATCAGAGGCCGCGCCGACGCTATCCGGCGGGGTCCGCCGTTGCGCACATGATCGGGTACGTGGGGGAGATCAGCCCGGAGGAACTGGCTCGATCCGAGTATGCGGGCTACGAATCCGGCCAGTCGATCGGGAAGACGGGGCTGGAGCAGCAGTACGAGCACAGGCTGGCCGGGCGGAACGGGATCCGTTACGCGGAAGTGAACGCCCTGGGTACGGTCGTGCGGGATCTGGGGCTCGCGCAGGCGCAGGCGCCGGTGCCCGGAGAGGATCTGCATCTCGGCATCGATCTCGACCTGCAGATGTACGCGGATTCGGTGTTTCCTGAAGGGATGCGGGGCGGCGTCGTGGCGCTGGACCCGCACACCGGAGAGGTGCTCCTCCTCTACAGCCACCCCACGTTCGACCCCAACGCATTCATCGGCGGCATTCCCCTGGACCTGTGGAATTCGCTTCGCGAACACCCGGACCAGCCGCTGCTGGACCGCGTATCCAACGCTTCCTACCCTCCGGGATCCACGTGGAAGCTCGTCATGTCCGCCATTGGGATGAAGACGACCGACCTCACGATCGATACCTACCACACGCACGCATGCAGCGGCTCGCTCACGTACTACACCCGCCGCTTCCGCTGCTGGCTGTCGGGAGGACACGGTCGCCTGAACCTCTCCGAAGCGATCAAGCACTCGTGCAACGTCTGGTTCTACCAGGCGGGACAGCGGATCGGTCTCGACCCGCTCCTCGCGGGGGTCGGGGAGTTTGGCTTCGGGCGCACGACGGGGATCGACCTTCCGTCGGAGAGGCCGGGCGTCTTCCCCGACTCCAGGCAGTGGTACGACGAAGAGTTGGGGCCCGGTGCGTGGACGGAAGCTGTCGTGTGGAACCTCTCGATCGGGCAGGGAGAGAACGCGCAGACGTTGCTCGCGATGGCTCAGTTCTACGCGGCGCTGGGGACGGGAGGGGCGCCCGTCAGACCCCATCTCGTGCGGGACGAGATGCTCGCGCAGCAGCGCGTGGACTGGACGTTGGATCTCCCCGATATACAGCGGCGCCAACTCGTTGACGCGCTGGCCCGTGTCGTGAACGAGCCCGGAGGCACCGCGTACGGCAGCCGCCTGGCCCGCTGGACGCTGGCCGGCAAGACCGGCACGGCCCAGAATCCGCACGGCGAGCCCCACTCCTGGTTCGTGGGGTTCGCGCCCGCCTGGGACCCCCGCATCGTGGTCGCGGCGATCGTGGAGCACGGGCACCCGGACGGGGCCCCGTCGCTGGCCGTGCCGCTCGCGTCCGGCATCGTGGATCGCCACCTCGAGACGCTCGGCCTGCCGCCGGAGGCAACGCCCGGCATCCGTCCGGTGGAAGCGCTTACGGCGCCGGCGGGCGGATGATCGACCGCTTGCGCATCCCCGGAGTGGGAGATCCAGTGCTTCTTGCCCTGGTTCTGTTGATGACCGGGCTCGGGATCGCGATGATCTACTCGGCCGGACAGGTCGACGTGCAGTCGCTGGCCACCGGGATCTGGGTCCGCCAGCTCTACTGGTTCGGCGTGGCGATCGTCGCGCTGGCCGCGGCCTCCCGCTTCTCGCTTCGGTTCCTCGAATGGCTTGCGCCGTGGGCCTACGGGGTCACGGTGCTCCTCCTCGTCCTCGTGTTCTTCGTCGGGACCGGCCCGAACGGGAGCTGGCTCGAACTCGGCCCGGGGCGACTCCAGCCGGCGGAAGTCGCGAAGCTGGGTACCATCCTCATGCTGGCGCGCGTGATGGGAGGCGCCCAGGGACCGTACGAGCGGCTGCTGGAGTTCTGGAAACCCGGCGTCATCACCCTCATCCCGTTCGTCCTCGTGCTGCTGCAACCGGACCTCGGCAGCGCCATGATCTTCGGGGCGCTCTTCCTCGCCGTGCTGTTCTGGAGCGGCGTGCCGCTGCCCAAGATCTTCCTGCTCGCGTCGCCGGGCCTCAGCCTCCTGCTCGGCTTCAACTGGATCGCGTGGGGCCTCGGCTTCCTCATCGTCGCGGCCTGCCTGTACGTACACCGCCTCTTCATCCTGGAGGCGGTGGCCGTGCTCCTCGCAAACGTCTTCGCGGGCGCGCTCACGCTCCGCCTGTGGGATTCGCTCGCCGATTACCAGCGGAACCGGCTCCTCGTCTTCCTGGATCCGGAAATCGATCCCCTCGGCGCCGGCTGGCATCTCATTCAGTCGAAGGTCGCCATCGGCTCCGGCGGACTCATCGGCGCCGGCTTCGCCAACGGCCCCCAGAAGCGACTCGCCTTCCTCCCGGAGCAGCATACAGACTTCATCTTCTCCGTCGTGGGGGAGGAGTTCGGATTCATTGGCGTGTTGCTCTTTCTCGTGCTCTTCGCCTTCCTCCTCTGGCGCGTGCTTCAGGTGGCATCCTCGATGGACGACGGGTTCGGCAGCCTGATCGCGTTCTGCCTGTTCGCGGTCCTCCTCACGCACATCGTCGTGAACCTGGGGATGGCGGTGGGCATGATGCCGGTGACCGGACTGCCCTTGCCGCTCCTCAGCTACGGGGGGAGCTTCCTGCTCGTGCTCTACGCGGGGTTCGGGATCGTACAGCGGGTGGCGTGGGAGGCCTGAGTGTCCTGGTTCAGCAAACCTAAGCGCAAGCTGGTTTCACAGAAGCGCGAGCTCCCGGGCGACGTGTGGGATCGGTGCGCCGGCTGCGGCGAGATCCTCTACAGCGGACGGCTGGAGGAGAACCTCCACGTCTGCCCGAACTGCGGCCATCACTTCCGCATCGCCGCGGAGTTCTACGAGGCCATGCTGCTCGACGGCGGAGGTCTCTCCGAACTGCACGACGAGCATCTGCGCTCGGCCGATCCGCTCGGATTCGTCGATTCCCGCAGCTATGCGGAACGCATCGCGCAGGCGGAGCAGCGTGGCGGCGATCAGGATGCGATCCGAACCGGGCGCGGCGAGATCGGAGGCAGGGAAGTCCATCTCGGGACCATGGACTTCCGTTTCATCGGGGGGTCGATGGGGTCGGTGGTGGGCGAGAAGATCCGCCGTCTCGCCGACCGCTCCCTCGAGCGGCGGGTGCCGCTCATCATCATCTCCGCTTCCGGCGGCGCCCGGATGCAGGAAGGGATTCTCTCACTGATGCAGATGGGGAAGACGGCGGCCGCACTCGAGCAGCTTGCGGGCGCGGGCATCCCCTACGTGAGCGTCCTCACGAACCCGACCACGGGCGGGGTGACGGCGTCGTACGCGATGCTGGGGGACGTGATTCTGGCGGAGCCCGGCGCCCTGATCGGCTTTGCCGGCCCGCGCGTCATCAAGGAGACGATCCGGCAGGACCTTCCCGAGGGATTCCAGACCGCGGAGTTCCTGGAGGAGCACGGAATGATCGACCGCATCGTCCCGCGTCCGGAGATGCGCGGCGCCCTCGCGAGCCTCCTGGATCACATGTGCTGAGCGAGGGCGGGGACGCCCTCGCGGCCCTGTTCGATCCCCGCCCGGCCACCACGATCCGCTGGGGCCTCGACCGGATCGAAGCGCTCCTGGCGGAGCTGGGCCGGCCGGAACGGAGCTTCGACGCCCTTCACATTGCGGGCACGAACGGCAAGGGTTCGACCGCCTGCTTCGCGGCGTCGATGCTCGAAGACGGCGGCATGTGCACGGGCCTCTACACCTCGCCGCACCTCGAGGACGTTCGGGAACGGTTTCTCATCGACGGGGCCCGCGTGGAGGAGTCGGCGCTTCAGTCCGCCGCCGCCCGGGTCATCGGTTGCGACGCCGCCGCGGCCTGCACGTACTTCGAACTGGCCACCGCGCTGGCCTTCACCTGCTTCGCGGAATGCGGCGTGGAAGTGGCGGTCGTCGAAACCGGTCTCGGCGGCCGCCTCGACGCGACGAACGTGCTTCGTCCCGGCGGCACGGCGATCACCCCGATCAGCCTCGACCACACGGAATGGCTCGGCGGGTCTCCCGAAGCGATCGCGAGGGAGAAGGGGGGCATCTTCAAGCCGGGCGCGCCGGCCTGTCTCGGTCGCATCGACCCCGGTCCGCGCGCGGCGCTCGAGCAGATTGCGCGCGGCGTCGGCTCGCCGGTCGCGCGCCTCGGGAGGGACGCGGAGGTGTCGGAGGTCGCGGTGCGAACCGATCCCGTGGGGACACGCTTCCGATACGTTTCGGGGTCACGTCCCGCGGGCGTGCGGCTTGCCACGGGCCTCCCGGGCCGGCACCAGGCGGACAACGCGGCGCTGGCCCTGCTGCTGCTGGACAGCTCCGGCTATCCGCCGGAGGAAAGCTCCGCGCGCCGCGGGGTCGCGCGGGCGCGCCTGGCCGGACGTTTCGAGGTCTGGCCTCCGGGCGCCGGGCGCCCGGGCTGCGTGTTCGATATCGCGCACAATCCGGCCGCCATGGGGGTACTCTGCGAGACGCTGGCGGAGCTGTCCCCGCCGCGGCCGCTCGTCGCCGTTGCCGGCATGCTGGCCGACAAGGACTGGAAGGGTACGCTGGCCCGGCTCGCGCTTGACAGCGACACTATGATTCTGACTCGACCCGCCGTCCCCGCGGAGAGACGGTGGGACCCGTCCCGGGCGAGGGAGTGGCTTTCGCGGGAACGGGACGTTGAGTCGATCGTGTGCCGGAACGTGGCCGAGGCGGTGTCGCGCGGCCTGACGCTCGCCGACGCGGGAACGCTGTTGGTCACGGGGTCCGCAACGACCGTGGGAGAGGCCCGGACTTTGCCGGAATTCGCCCGCGTAAGGACAGGAGATGGATAAGAGATGCTGTACGATCCCAGGCTGGTACAACCGATGCGAGACGAACTCACCCGCCTCGGCGTGCGTGAACTTCGGACCTCCGATGACGTGGACGAGGCCCTCGGGGCCGGCGGAGAGACGCTCGTCGTCGTGAACTCCGTCTGCGGCTGCGCGGCGCGCAACGCGCGGCCCGCCGTGGCGATGGCCATGAGCCACGGCAAGCAGCCCGACCGCGTCGTCACGGTCTTCGCGGGGCAGGACGTGGAAGCGACGGCGCGCGCGCGGCAGTACTTCACCGGCGTCCGGCCCTCTTCCCCGTCCCTTGCGCTGCTCTCGGACGGCGAACTGCAGTTCATGCTTGAGCGGCACCAGATCGAGGGCCGCGAGGCGCGCGACATCGCGGCCGACCTCACGAAGGCGTACGACCAATACTGCGCCGCGAGCTAGCAACGCGGGTCTCCCGCGGCGGCCCGCCGACGCTTTTCGGCCCGCCGACGCTCCTCGGGCCGCCGGCGCCCCCGGCGCCGTGAAGTCCGGGGAAATCCGCGGCCTGACCGGTTTTCGAGATTTCTTTCCCGAGGAACTCGCGCTTCGCCGCCACATCTTCTCGGCCTGGCGGAGGGTGGGCGCCCGCTACGGATTCACGGAGTACGACGGACCGCCGCTCGAGGCGCTCGAACTCTACACGCGGAAGTCGGGCGAAGAGATCGTAGCCCAGCTTTACGAGTTCGAGGACAAGGGGGGGCGGGCGGTGGCGCTGCGGCCCGAGATGACGCCCACCTTCGCGCGCATGATCGCCACCCGCGCCGCCGGACTGGCGAAGCCGGTACGCTGGTTCTCGATCCCGCAGCTCTTCCGCTATGAAAGGCCGCAACGCGGCCGACTCCGCGAGCACTTCCAGCTGAACATGGACATCGTCGGCGAGACGAACCCGCTCTCCGATGCGGAGATCATCAGCGCGGGCATCGACGCGCTGCGGGAACTCGGCCTGGGGTCCGCGGACATCGTGGTTCGCATCTCCGACCGGCGCCTCATCGGCGCGCTCCTCGAGGCGCACGGAATCTCCGCCGGGGACCATGTGCCCGTGTTCGGCGCCCTCGACCGGCTCGAGAAGGAGGGGGAGGACGGCGTCCGCGGGCGGCTCGCGGAGCAAGGCGTGGAGGGGGAAGCGGCGACGCGCCTGCTGGCGGCCATCCGGCTCCCGCTCGAGGAAATGGCGGCGGCGCACGGCGGGGGCGAAGCGATCGCCGAGGCCGCCGACCGGCTGTCCACCGTGTTCGCGCATCTCGGCGCGGCGGGCTTCGCCGAGTTCGTGAGATTCGACGCGGCGCTGGTCCGCGGACTCGCCTATTACACCGGGACCGTGTTCGAGATATGGGACCGGCGGGACGAACTGCGCGCGATCTGCGGGGGCGGCCGCTACGATGACCTGCTGAAGGCGCTGGGCGGCGTGGATCTTCCGGCGCTCGGCTTCGGCATGGGGGATGTGGTCCTCACGGAACTGCTCAGGGATCGGGACCTCGTGCCCGTCGCGGCCCGTCGCGTGGACGACTACATCGTATGCGTGTCAGATGCGGAGCGTCCGCTGGCGCTCGGGATCGCCCGCGCGCTGCGCGACCGGGGACGCCGGGTGCTCTACGACCTGCGCCCGCGCGGCGTCGGACGCCAGTTCAAGGCGGCCCACCAGGCGGGCGCCGGTCGCGCGGTCGTGCTGGGGCCGCGGGAAGCCGAGCGCGGCGTCGCCGTCCTCCGCGACATGGCCTCCGGCGAGGAACGGGAAGTCGCGATCGCGTCCCTGACCCGGCCGTCCTCCGACGAAGCGAGAGGAGAGGAGACGCCATGAGTCGTGTGCTCATCCTCGATTTCGGGTCCCAGTTCACCCAGCTCATCGCGCGCCGCATCCGCGAGGAGGGCGTTTACTGCGAGGTGCATCCGCCGACACGGAGCCCGGCGTGGGTCCGCCGCTACGATCCGGCGGCCATCGTCCTCTCGGGAGGGCCGGCGAGCGTGTACGACGAAGGCGTCCCCACGGCCCATCCCGAGACCCTCGCCATGGGCGTCCCGATCCTCGGGATCTGCTACGGCATGCAGCTCGTCGCGGACCTCGTCGGGGGAGAGGTGCAGCAGGCCGAGCGCCGGGAGTACGGACGGGCCGAACTCAGGGTCCGGTCGACCGATCCCCTCTTTCGCGGGTTCGCCGATGACGAGCCCACCCAGGTCTGGATGAGCCACGGCGACTCCCTCCACGCGCTGCCCCCGGGCTTCGAGGTCTCGGCGACCACCGAGAACTCCATCGCCGCGATCCGGTCCGAGGAGCTGCGGATCTGGGGCGTCCAGTTCCACCCGGAAGTCGCCCATACGACGCGCGGCGACGAGATGCTTCGGAACTTCCTGTTCGAGATCGCCGACTGCGAGATGAGCTGGAACGCCGCGAACATCATCGACCACCAGCTCGCCGCGGTTCGCGAGACCGTGGGGGACGGACACGTGATCTGCGGACTCTCCGGCGGCGTGGACAGCTCCGTCGCCGCCGCGCTCGTACAGCGGGCGGTGGGAGACCGGCTCACCTGCATCTTCGTCGACACGGGCCTCCTGCGGAAAGGAGAGCGCGACGCCGTGGAGGCCGTGTTCGGCGAACGCATGGGGATGCGGCTCGAGGTCATCGACGCCGCGGATCTCTTCCTCGACCGCCTTGCCGGCGTCGAGGAGCCCGAGGAGAAGCGGGTCATCATCGGCCACGCGTTCATCGACGTGTTCGAGGAGGCGGCGGGCCGGCACGGCGACGCGCGTTTCCTGGTGCAGGGCACGCTCTACCCCGACGTGATCGAATCCGTCTCCGTGTGGGGACCGTCGGTGAAGATCAAGTCCCACCACAACGTGGGCGGGCTCCGCCCGGATCACCCCTTCGAACTCATCGAGCCCCTCCGCGAGCTCTTCAAGGACGAGGTGCGCGCCGTGGGTCGCGAACTCGGCCTGTCGGAGGAGATCGTGGGGCGCCACCCGTTTCCCGGGCCGGGCCTGGGGATCCGCATCCTGGGCGACGTGACGCGGGAGAAACTCGCCACGCTGCGGGAGGTGGACGCGATCTACCTCGAGGGCATCCGCGACGCGGGGCTCTACGACGAGATATGGCAGGCGTTCGCCATCCTGCTTCCCGTTCAGTCGGTCGGCGTGATGGGCGATGCGCGCACGTACGAGAACGTTGTCGCGCTGCGCGCCGTGACCTCGCTCGATGGGATGACGGCCGACTGGTTCCAGTTCCCCCACGACGTGCTGGGCCGGATCTCGAACCGCATCATCAACGAGGTGAAGGGGGTGAACCGGGTGACGTACGACGTGTCCTCCAAGCCGCCCGCCACCATCGAGTGGGAGTAGCCGCGGTGGCGAGATCCCGCGGCGCGAGCGGCGACGGGCCGGATCCGGGTGCCGGGTGCCGCGAGATCGGGGCGTGGGCGGACGCTTTTCTGCGCGTCGCCGACGTCGAGGACTACCCGTTCGCCCTAAACGGCCTGCAGGTGGACGGCCGCCGCCCCGTGGCCCGCATCGGCGCCGCCACCGACGCCTGCCTGGCCACGATCGACCTCGCCGCCGAGGCCGGGTGCGACCTCCTCATGGTCCACCACGGGCTGTTCTGGGGCGGAGCGCGTCCCCTGGTCGGACCGCCGTACGAGCGGCTTCGCCGGCTGTTCGAGAGCGGGATGGGGCTGTACTCGGCGCACCTTCCGCTCGACGCGCACCCGCGGATCGGGAACAACGTCCTCCTCGCCGCCGAACTCCGCGTCGCGGATGTCGAACCGTTCGGCTCCTTCAAGGGGAATGACGGGATCGGCGTCATCGGCGCGGTCGACACGTCTCGCGACGAACTCGCGGCCCGGGCGGAAGTCGTGTGCGGACGAACCCCCATCGTGATCGCGGGCGGCCCGGAACGCGTGTCGCGGCTCGCCATCGTGACGGGCGGCGCGGGTTCAATGATCGAGGCCGCCTCCGTGGCGGGAGCCGACACCTTCCTCACGGGGGAGGGGAACCACCACACGTACCACGAGGCGATGGAACTCGGCATCAACGTGATCTACGCCGGCCACTACGGGACGGAGACGCTGGGTGTCCGGGCCCTGGCGAAGCGCACGGCGGAGCACTTCGGGGTGGAGCACACCTTCTTCGACGTCCCCACCGGTCTCTGAATCCAGCCCGGCGCGCCCGGCAGGTCGGAGACGCTAGAAGACCGAGACCTTGAGGTCGGTCAGGTAGCGATCCGGCCGTTCGCGGATGTCCCGAAGGAGGAGGGCGAGTTCCTCGCCCGAGGCGCGCAGCGTCCCCAGCGTCTCCAGCAGCTCGTCGTGGACCGCGTCTTCGCGCAGGAGCTTTCCGAGCGTGCCTTCGCCGCCTTCCAACCCCCGCGTGATCTCGGCGACGGACCGGCCGGCGGCCGAAAAATCCGCGCTGGCGGCGGAGAGCCGCGACGAGAGCGTGTCGAGGTTGGCCAGCGTGCGATCGACTTCGTCGGACCCGGTCATCCCCGCGAGCCGGTTCGACAGGGTGTCCATGTTGGCGAGCAGGCTGCCGATCGACGCCCGCTCTGTCTCGAGAATCCCGGCGAGTTCCCGCATCGCGAGCGTGAAGGCCTCGGATCCGGAGGCGACGTTCTCGGCCAGGCCGCCGCCGAGCAGCGCTTCCAGCTCGCCGATCAGGGAGCTCACCTCGTCCCCGAGGGTCGAGGCCAGCGACGTGAGGTCGGATGTGCGGTCGAGCGAGAGCGTATCGCCCTCCGCCAGCGCCCGGGCGCTCGTCCCCGGCGTGAGTTCGACAAGCTGCTGGCCCAGGAACCCATCCGGCTGGATGGTGCCCCGCGTGTCCGCCGGCAGCTCGACGCGCGTGGAGAGCGTCATCGTGAGGACGACGCGCTCCGCTTCGAGCGCGACTTCGTCCACGGTGCCGACCTCTACCCCGCGTAGCAGGACGGGCGACGCGGTCGCTATCCGGTTCGCGTTCGAGGCGATCCCCCACACGCGGATGGTGGGGCCTCGAAACGGCGAACCCGAGATCCAGAACAGACCCGCGACGATGACGGCCGCGGCAAGGATGACGAAGGCGCCGACCCGGACCTCGGCGCCATGGTCGCGCAGCCCCGGATCCCTCACGCGGGGCCCCGTGCGGGCGCCGCGTCCAGGAACTCGCGCACCGCCCGGTTGTCCGTTTCGCGCAGTTGCTGCGGGGTGCCCTCCGCCGCGACGACCCCGTCCGAGAGGAGGGCGATCCGGTCGGCGAGGAAGAAGGCGGACTCCACGTCGTGGGTGACGACGATGCTCGTCGCATCGACTTCCTCGCTCACGCGCGCGATCAGGCGGTTGATCCGGGTCGCGTTGACGGGATCGAGTCCCGTCGTGGGCTCATCGTACAGGACGTAACGGCGCTTGCCGATGATGGCGCGCGCGATGGCGACCCGCCGCTGCATGCCGCCGGAGAGTTCCGCCGGCAGGAGCGTCAGCACCTCCGGATCGAGGTTCACGTGATCGAGCGCCGCCCGGACCAGTTCCTCACACCTGGCCGCGCGGCCGCGGCAGAAACCGGGCGGGAGGCCCATCAGCAGGTTCCCGCGTACGGTCATGGAATCGAAGAGGGCGGAATTCTGGAACACGTAGGCGGTCCTGGTGCGAATGGCGGCCATCTCGGCCCGGTCGGCCGATGGTACCGAGATCCCATCGACGAGGATGTCTCCGGCGTCCGGATCGAAGAGGCCCACGATGTGCTTGAGGAGGACGCTCTTGCCCGTCCCTGACGGACCCATGATGGCGAGGGTTTCGCCTTCCCGCACGTCGAGGTCGACGCCGCTCAGAACCGGACGCCCCCCCAGCCACTTGTGCACGCCGATGATCCTGATCACGTGAGCGTCTTGTACACCGGGCCGAGCACCGTGTCGAGGACCATGATCGAGACGATGATCGCGACGACCGCCCTCGTCGCCGTGCGGCCGACCCCCGCCGCCCCGCCGCTCGCGCGAAGCCCGACGTGGCTGGAGATGAAGGTGATCGCGAAGCCGTACGCGACCGCCTTCACGAGCGAGAAGATCAGCGCGCCGTGGTGATAGTACCCCTTGGCCCCATCCACGTACTCGCCCGTGCTCAACCCGAGGATGCCGACCGATGTCACGTAGCCGCTGAAGATCCCCATGGCGTTGGCGAGCATGACGAGCGGGATCAGGATGAGGGTTCCCGCCACGACCCGGGGGACCACGAGTTCCACCACGGGATCCCGGCCCATCGTCAGAAGCGCGTCGATCTGGTTCGTCACCTTCATCGTGCCGAGTTCGGCCCCGATGGCCGCCCCGACGCGCCCCGCGAGGACGACTGCGGTCAGTACGGGTCCGAGTTCCGTGAGCATGCCGCCCACGACGCCGCCCGCGACGATCTCCCTCGGCAGTCCCTGCGACAGCTGATACATCGTCTGCTGGGCCATGACCGCACCCGAGAGGGCGCCCATCAGCAGCACCAGCGGGAGGCTGTCGAGACCGATGAACTTCGCGTGCTGGACCGTCTCCAGCGCGTAGCGGCGCGGATGCGCCAGCGCGCGGAGCGTCGCGATGCCGAGCATGCCCGCCCTTCCCGCGTGGAGCGCGGCGGCGCGGGCGGAACGGCCCGGTACGGCGAGGAGGTTGGGCGCCTTCAACGGCTCTCGCGCCTCTCTGCGTCAGGCATCTCCAGTTGCGATTCCGGTCGCGAGACCCCGTCGAGTACGTCCACCTCCAGTCGGATCGCCTCCCACAGCCGGTGCATGCGTCCGGGGTCGTCTCCGAGCCGAGCGACGAACTCCTCGAGTTGCTGTCCGGTCACGCCGTGCTCATCGAGCGCCGCGGCCCGCACCGAGTCGCCCTCCGTGGTATCCGCGTACTTCGCCCGTGCCCAACTGAGCCGGGCCATGACCTGAACGTACGTGTCGTCGTCCAGGTCCCCGCCGGAGCCGCCGCAGCCGACGACGCCGAGGCCCGCGACGAGCAGGATCGGCTTCACGATGGCGCCGTCGCGGCGCAGGTGCTTCATTCGGACGCCCGCAGCGAGGCGCGGTAGAGCCAGACGATGAATCCGACGACGACCGCGGCGCCGATCCAGCGCGCGGCCGGATCGAATCCTTCGGACACGAGGCTCAGCACATCCGTGCCTCTCTCCGAGACGGCGAACGGGATCGCGAGGAAGATCCCGACGAGCGCCTCTCCCGTGATGAGCCCGGAAGAGAAGAGCAGCCCGCGATGGTTCGCCTGCCGGACGGCGCCTTCACCGCCTCCGCCGCGTCGCACGGCCCGGCCCACCAGCCACGCCACGATCCCTCCTACGAAGATTGGGACTTCAAGTTCGATGGGCAGGTAGATCCCGACCGCTACGGCGAGGACCGGCACCCGCAGGCTGGAGCCGCGCGCCTTGAGGACCTGGTCCAGGGCGATGACGCCCGCCGCGATGAGCGCTCCGACCCCGATCATCCCCCACGGGAGATTGCGCGAAAAGACGCCATCGGCGACGGAAGCCATGAGCGTCGCCTGCGGCGCCTGCAGCATCTCGTCCGGGTCCATCCCCTCGCGCGGCAGAACGCCTCCGAGTCCGTACGCCTCGAACAGGAGGCCGAGGATCGGCGCGATGACCAGCGCGGCGGCCGTGACGCCGACGAGCTGCATGATCTGCTGCTGCCGCGGGGTGGCGCCGACGATCCGGCCCGCCTTCAGGTCCTGCATGTTGTCGCCCGCGATCGCCGCGGCGCAGGCGACGACGGCCCCCACGAGGATGGCGGTCGCGGCAGCGGAGAGCGCCTGGGGCGCGGAGACGGTGAAGTCGACCTGCAGTCCCAACAGGAGGTAGAGGATGAGGGAGATCGTGAGGATCGTCGCGATCGTCACGCCCGAGATCGGGTTGTTCGAGGAGCCCACCAGACCCGCCATGTAGCCCGCGACCGAGGCGAAGAGGAACCCCGCCAGGAGGGAGAAGACGGTCCCCAGCGCGAGCACGAGCCAGTAGAGCCCGGGCGTGATCGCGAGCGCGTCGCGGTCGATGACGAGCACGAACACCGCGAGGATCGGGACCGCGAGCGCCACGGCGCCGACCCCGACGAAGTTGATCGGCATGTCCCGCTCGGTGCGGAGGACCTCCGGGCCGCCGTCGGCCGCGCGCGCCACGCGCAGCGCCGCGATGGAGGAGCGCACGCCATCCCGCACGTGGCCCAGGAGCGAAACGAGCGCCCATACCCCGCCCACGACCATCGCGCCCACGCCCATGAAGCGAATCTGCGCGCTCCAGATCGCGGCGGCCGCATCGTATCCGCTCGCGTCCCCCGTGATGCCGGCCACGACCTGCGGATCCGTGACCGCCATGTAGATGGGGATCCCCGCGATCCAGGAGATTGCGCCGCCCGCGAGCACGAGGCTCCCGACGCGGGGTCCGACGATGTATCCCACGCCGAGGAGGGCGGGGGAGAGATCGCTGCCGATTCCGAATACGGAACGGCCCAATGTGAAGCCGTGTTCTATCGAGGAGCCCGCGATCTTGAGGCCCGTCTGCGACAGCTTCAGCAGGGCGGCCGCCACGCCTCCGAGCGCGATGAGCTTCGCGCCGGAGCCGCCGCTGGCCCCGGCCTTCAGCACCTCCGCGGTCGCGACGCCCTCCGGAAAACGCAGGTCCGCCTCGACGATGAGGGCGCGCCTGAGCGGTATGGTGAAGAGGACGCCCAGAATCCCGCCGCAGAGCGCGATCCCCATCGTGGGCAGGAAGGGGAACCCCCCCCAGTGGCGGAGCAGGATGAGGGCGGGCAGGGTGAAGATCACGCCGGCGGCCAGCGATTCGCCCGCGGATGCGGCCGTCTGGACGATGTTGTTTTCGAGGATATTGTGCTCGCGGAACATCCTGAGGATCGCCATGGAGATCACAGCGGCGGGAATCGACGCGGACACGGTGAGGCCCACCTTGAGGCCCAGATAGGCGTTTGCCCCCGAGAGGACGGCGGAGAGGAGGATGCCGAGGACGATCGCCTTGCCGGTGATCTCGGGCAGCGATTGCGACGCGGGAATGTACGGCTCGTGCGCGCGAGATTCCGATGCGCCGACTGCTGGGTCCGACATGGGCATCCCTCCAGATTATCCAGGGACCGACACGGCAGACGGTCGAATCCTCACGGGGCGGAGTCGACCGATGAGACGCTAGTTGTGGGTCCGGCAGGGGTCAACACGGCGGCCCCTGCCGAACTGGCACCAGCTCGGCGCTCCCCACGGCTCGGGTCACCGCCTGATCGGCGGTCATCCCGCCGTTCCGGCGGACAGGGGTCGCGAACCCGGCGTCCGGGAGGGCACGGGAATTGCTCATGAAACGGGAGGCCGCCATCCGATGGCGGCGGTTCGACGAGAAAATCCTGAAGGAACTCGAGGCAGCGAAGGGAAGATGATCCCGAACGACAAACTCACGCTCAAGGCCCGCGAAGCCCTGAACGACGCGACCCTCGCGGCGCGCCGGTCGGACAACCCCGCCGTCGAGGACGTGCACCTTCTCGCGGCAATGCTCGCGCAGGAGGGCGGTGTCATCGTGCCGGTCCTCCAGGCCGTGGGTATCGATCTCCCCGACCTGGAGGCGCGGCTCGAGCGGGCCGTGCGGCGCCTGCCGAAACAGAGTGGGGCGGCTCCGGCCTTCAGCCGCGAACTCGACCGCGTCCTCGACGCGGCGGAGGCGCTCGCGGGGGATATGGGCGACTCGTACGTGACGACCGAGCACCTCCTCCTCGCCCTCGCCGGGGAGAAAGCGTCCACCACGGGCCCGCTGCTCCGGAACGCGGGGGCGAGCCCGGAGTCGACGCGCCAGGCCGTGGAGGAAGTTCGGGGGCCGCATCGCGTGACGGATCAGGATCCGGAGGGGAAGTACCGCGCCCTCGAGCGGTACGGCGTCGATCTCACGGCCGAGGCCCGCGCCGGAAAGCTCGACCCGGTTATCGGCCGGGATGCGGAGATCCGCCGCGTCATGCAGGTCCTCTCGCGGCGGCGGAAGAACAATCCCGTCCTCATCGGCGAACCCGGCGTGGGCAAGACGGCGATCGCGGAAGGGCTCGCGCAGCGCATCGTCGCGGGAGACATCCCGGAATCCCTGCGGAACAAGCAGCTCGTGCAGCTCGACATCGGCTCGATGCTGGCCGGAGCCAAGTACAGGGGCGAGTTCGAGGAGCGCCTGAAGGCGACGCTCAAGGAGATCACGGAATCCGGCGGCCGCTACGTCATCTTCCTCGACGAACTCCACACCGTGGTCGGTGCGGGGGCCGCCGAGGGCGCGGTGGACGCCGGGAACATGCTCAAGCCCGCCCTGGCCCGGGGCCAGCTTCGGATGGTGGGCGCAACGACGCTCGACGAATACCGGATGCATATCGAGAAGGACCCGGCTCTGGAGCGGCGGTTCCAGCCGGTTCTCGTCGGCGAACCCGGCGTGGACGAGACCCTGGCCATCCTGCGTGGACTCAAGGAGCGCTACGAGGTGCACCACGGCGTACGGATCACGGATCCGGCGCTCGTGAGCGCCGTGCGCCTGTCCGACCGTTACATCGGCGACCGGTTCCTCCCCGACAAGGCGATCGACCTCGTGGACGAGGCCGCGTCCCGGCTCCGCATCGAGATCGACTCGATGCCGGAGGAGATCGACGAACTGGACCGCCGCGTCACGCAACTCGAGATCGAGCGGGAGGCGCTGCGCGAAGAGGACGACGCACGGAGTCGGGGGCGGCTCGCGGAGCTGGAGGGCGAACTCGCCGCGGCGCGCGAGTCGCTCGCGGGCCTGAATGCACGCTGGATCCGCGAGAAGGACACCATCGATACGGTCCAGCGATTCAAACGCGAGATCGAGGAACTCGGCGTGGAGGCGCAGCAGGCGCAGCGGCGCGTGGACCACCAGCGCGCAGCCGAGATCCTGCACGGGGAATTGCCGAAGCTGCGGACCGAACTCCTCGCCGCCGAAGCGAAGCTGAAGGAGATCCAGGACGAGGGCTCGTTTCTGAACGAGGAAGTCGGACCCGGCGAGATCGCCGAGGTGGTGGCGAGCTGGACCGGGATTCCGGTAGCCCGGATGCTGGAGGACGAGAAGGACCGTCTCGCCACGCTCGAGGAACACCTGCACCGGCGCGTGGTGAACCAGTCGCACGCCATCACGGCCGTGTCGGATGCCGTGCGCCGAAGCCGCGCGGGACTCCAGGATCCGAACCGTCCCATCGGGAGTTTCATGTTCCTCGGCCCCACGGGTGTCGGGAAGACCGAGACGGCGAGGGCGCTCGCCGAATTCCTCTTCGACGAGGAATCCGCGATGGTTCGGATCGACATGTCCGAGTACATGGAACGGCACGCGGTCGCTCGTCTCATCGGAGCGCCACCCGGGTACGTCGGCTACGAGGAAGGCGGACAGCTCACCGAGGCCGTGCGGCGGCGTCCCTACACCGTCGTGCTCTTCGACGAGATCGAGAAGGCGCACCCGGAGGTCTTCAACGTCCTCCTCCAGGTCCTGGATGACGGGCGACTGACGGACGGCCGCGGGCGCACGGTCGACTTCCGAAACGCCGTGCTCATCATGACGAGCAACATCGGAAGTTCCAGGATCCTCGCTCGTTCCGAGGCCGGCGAGTCCTGGGCCGGGACGGAGGCGGAGGTGGAAAACGCCCTGCGCGGCCGCTTCAAGCCGGAGTTCCTCAACCGCGTGGACGAGATCCTCGTGTTCCGGCCGCTGAGCCGGGAGCACCTCGAGTCGATCGTCGGGCTGCAGGTGGATCGGGTGGCCCGAATGCTGGCGGAACGGGACATTCGGATCGAGGTCGGCGGAGCCGCCAGGCGAAGAATCGCGGAGGTGGGGTACGACCCCGCGTTCGGGGCGCGCCCGCTGAAGCGCGCAATCCAGCGGCTCATCGCGAACCCGCTCGCCATGGCGTTCCTCGAAGGACGCTTCCGGGAAGGCGACGCGCTGCGCGTGGAAGTCGATGAGGATGGGGCTGGGCTGCGCTTCGTACCGTCGGGCGCGCCCGATTCACGGGAGGGGGAGGAATGAGGACGGTTTTTCGGGTGAGCGCGGGAGTCGGCGTCGCTGTCATGGCCGTGGCCGCGACGGGTTTCGCGCTTGCCGGCTGCGCGTCGCGGGGAGGCGCCGGGGCGGGATACGGCACGGAGTTGTACGGAGCGGAGTCCGCGGAGGCGGCGATCGGGCGGTTTCTCGATGCCGCCAGGCTGCGCGACTACGCGGCCATGGCTCGGCTGTTCGGGACGGACGACGGCCCGGCGGAACGCCGCTGGGGGCGGGCCGAGACGGAGCAGAGGATGTTCGTGCTTGCGGGTCTCCTCGCGTCGAGCGACTTCGAACTCCGCCCGAACGCTGTCTCCGGGTCCGGCGGCGCGTCGCGCTGGTTGGTCGATCTGACCGGGACGCGAACCGGGGCTGTGCGCGTCCCGTTCTTCACCGTCTCGGACGGGAATCGCTGGTTTGTCGAGCGCATTGGGACGGAGGGACTCCGGACTCCGTGATCCCGGCCGGCCGTTCGTGGTAGCGGCGGAGTCGCCGCGGGTCCGCGCCGGCGAGGAAGGCCGCACGCAACGCCCAGTGTCTGACGACCGTGCGAAGGAAACCGGCTTCCCAGCGCCGACTCGAGGTGTGCACTGCGAGGGGGAGAAGGCGAAAGCGGGCGACTCGCCGCACGGCCCGGACGAAGGTCACGTCCTCGAAGAGCGGAAGATCCCTGAAGCCGCCGCAGGCTTCATAGGCGTCGCGCGTCGCGAAGAGCGCCTGATCGCCCGTGGCGGTGCGGAACCGGCGCGTACGCCAGTTCACGCCCCATTCGAGGAGGCGGTAGCGCCAGCTGCGCGCGTTCGGGTCGAGGGCGAAGCGGAAGCAGCCCGCCTCCGCGCCCGCGCGGACAGCGGTCCGGATGGCCGTCGCGCCGCCGTCGGGAAGCCATGTGTCCGCGTGCAGGAAGACGAGAACCCCTCCGGTCGCGGCCCGGGCGCCGGTGGCGAGCTGGGCACCGCGATTCCGGCGGGCCGACAGGATGCGGCCATGGTGCGCGGCGATCGCCGTCGTACGATCCCGGCTGCCTCCGTCGACCACGATGACCTCCACCTCCGGCCCGAGAGCGGACTTTGCGCGCCGCAGCGTCTCATCGAGCCGCGCCTCCTCATCGAGCGTCGGCACGATGACGGAGAACTCCGGGCGGGTGCGCTCCCGCCGCCGCGACGACCCTGTGAGGGCTCCCGGCTCCCGTGTCACCCGCCCTCGGGGTCCTCCCGCAGCTCCAGGAGGACGCCGTTCAGCGAGCGCGGATGCAGGAACGCGATGCGGGCACCGCCGGCGCCGCGGCGGATCCGGGGCGCTATGGCTTCCGCACCGGCCGCTTCGGCTCCCGCGAGGGCATCCTCGAGATCGTCGACGCAGACGCAGACGTGGTGGATGCCGGGACCGCGACGGTCGAGGAAACGCGCGATGGGCGATTCCGGGTTCAGGGGAGCGAGCAGCTCGATCCGTCCGGAGCCCTCACCGAAGAAGGTGGCCCGGATACCTTCCGAGGGGACGGTTTCCTCGCCGGACGGTGGCTGGCCGAGGATGGCGGACCATTGCCGCACCGCTTCCGGCAGCGAGTTGACCGCGATTCCCACGTGGTCGATTATGGGCGCGCCCGGAATACGGTTGCCTTGGTTCACTGCGGCCGGAGACCCTTCTGTCGTTCCTGGAAACGATGGAGAACACGGGCGTTGGCGGCGGGGTACGAAACCTCGCGCGCGGGAACGTATTCCGGACCCGGCGCCGGAGCCAGTGAGGGAGAAGCGATTCTTCCCGGTCGGGTGAGCCGGGCGGCAAAGGAACAGGAGATTCGAATGGCTGATGCTGCGAATGGAGGACCCCTCGAAATCACGGATGCGAACTTCGCGGACGAGATCGAGGGCGCGGACGGTCTTGCGATGGTGGATTTCTGGGCGGAGTGGTGTGGCCCGTGCCGGCTCGTGGGGCCGATCGTGGACGAACTCGCCCAGGAGTATTCGGGGCGCGTGACGATCGGAAAACTTGATGTGGACGCGAACCCTCAAACCGCATTCCGCTTCAACGTGCGCTCGATCCCGAGCATCCTCTTCTTCAGGGATGGCGAGGTCGTGGACACCCTCGTGGGCGCGCACCCCCGGGATTCTCTCGAGAGAAAGATCCGCGAGCACGCCTAGTGTCGTGACCGGAACGCTGTACGTAGTCGGCACGCCGATCGGCAATCTCGACGACATGCCGCGGCGGGCGGTTCGGCTTCTGCGTTCGGTCGACGTGTGCTATGCGGAAGACACGCGGCGCACGGGCAAGCTGCTCGCACGGCTGAAGGCGAACGTTCCGCTGCGGTCGTTGCACATGCACAATGAGCGCGCACGGGTGGACGAGTTGCTCGCCGCCCTCGCCCAGGGCCGCTCCGCGGCCCTCGTGTCCGATGCGGGCACGCCGACCGTGTCCGACCCGGGCTGCCGGGCGGTGGCCGCCGCCCGCGAGACGGGGCACGAGGTGCTTGCTGTCCCCGGTCCCTCCGCGGTGCTGGCGGCGCTCTCGGTGTCCGGCTTCCCCGCCGACCGGTTTCACTTTCTCGGATTCGTTCCCCGGCGGGGCCGCGAACGTTCCGTCTGGATCGACGATCTCCGCGCATGTGCGGACACCGCGGTCGCGTTCGAGGCGCCGGGGCGGCTGGTCGCACTTCTCGACGAGTTGACGCAAGCGGGTCTGGGTGAGCGGGCGGCCGTGGTCTGCCGGGAACTGACGAAACTGCACGAGGAAACCACGGCCGGATCCGTGCGCGAGTTGGCATCCGCGTTCGCATCGCGCGAGGTCAGGGGCGAGGTGACGATCGTCTTCGGGGGCCGTACGGCAGGCAACGAAGCGCCCGATCTGGCGGTCCTGATGGAGGAGGCGCGACATTGGTCGCGCGATGGCCTGCGGCGGCGCGAGATCGCCGACCGCC
>VXMQ01000185.1 GCA_009841015.1 Candidatus Palauibacter denitrificans
GGTTGTGTTCTTTTTTTATAAGTGCGTGGTTTGTTGGGGGGGGGGGGGGTTGTACGAGGTGGTGCCGGCCGCCCGCGACGTATCCATGGTGTTTCAGAGCTACGCGCTCTATCCGCATATGACCGTGGCCGGGAATCTGGGCTTCGGCCTGCGGGTGCGCGGCACGCCGCGCGACGAGATCGAGCGTCGCGTCGCGAACGCGGCCGCGGCGCTCGGGCTCGCCGAACTGCTGTCGCGGAAGCCCGGCGAACTGTCCGGCGGACAGCGCCAGCGCGTCGCTTTGGGGCGGGCCATGGTCCGGGACCCGGGCGTATTCCTGTTTGACGAGCCGCTCTCGAATCTCGACGCGGAACTGCGGCTGCGGACCCGGGACGAGATCGCCGCCCTGCACCGGCGCCTCGGCACGACGATGATCTTCGTGACGCACGACCAGGTGGAGGCGCTGTCGCTGGGCCAGCGGGTCGCGGTGATGGACCGCGGCCGGCTTCAGCAGGTGGGCACGCCGGATGAGGTGTACCGCCGGCCGAGGAACCTGTTCGTCGCGGGGTTCGTGGGCTCGCCGACCATCAACCGCATCCCGCTCGTCCGCGACGAGGGGGGACGCCTCGCGGGCGGTCCGTTCGCCCTGCACGGGCCGCCGGAGCTCGACCGGGCGACGCTCGCGGTGCGGCCGGAGGATCTCGCGGTCGTCCCTGCCGGGGGGCACGATTCAAGCGAGGCCAGCGACGCGACCGAAGTGAGCGACTTTCGGGCCGCCGTGCTCCGGGTGGAGGCGCTCGGCAGCGAGCAGCGGGTGCACCTGGAGGGCCCCGGCGACGCGGCGTGGGTGGCGCGCGCGGGCCCCGCACGGCGGATCGCGCCGAGCGACCGGGTGAACGTCTCCGTCGCGTGGGAGCGCAGCCACCTGTTCGGCCCGGATGGCCACCGCGAGGAGGCCGCGCCGCGACCGATCGGCCGCCCGGGCCCCGGATGACAGGCCCCAGGCCACGCATGCCCCGGTCGACCACGCGCCGGTCGCCGCCGGCGACGACGGTTCGCGCCACGGGCGTCGCCGCCGCCCTCCCCCGCGCGACCCTTGTCCTCGCTGCCCTCGGCCTCGCGTCGGCTGGCTGCGCGCCCGGCGAGTCGGGCAACGTGCTGCGCGTGGCCCTCTGGGCCGGCGGACACGAACTCGAGATCGAGCGGCAGGTGGCCGACCGCTACGAGGCGCTGCACCCCGGCGTCCGCATCGCGCTCGAGTCGGCTCCCAACGGATACGAAGAGCGGCTGCTGACCTCGATCGCGGCGGGGCGTCCGCCCGACGTCTACCTCATGGATTCGCCGGACATTCCGACCTTCGTGGAGCGCGGGCTGGCGCTGGATCTCGCGCCGTACACGGAAGCGCTCGGCTTTCGGCCGGACAGCGTGTTCGGGCAGGTAGTGGACGCGTTTCGCCGGGGCGCATCCGTGTTCGCGCTGCCGAAGGACTTCACGCCGATGGTCCTGTACGCGAACCGGCGCGTGCTCGCCGCCGCGGGGGTCGAGGGCCTTCTGCCCGCGGCCGGGTGGACGTGGACGGACTTCCGGCGGGCCGCGGAGGCAGTTGTCGCGGACACGGACGGCGATGGCCGGAACGACGTGTTCGGCTTCGACTTCCCGCGCAATCTCTACCAGTGGGTGCCGTTCGTGTGGTCGGCGGGCGGCGACATTCTCGGCCCTGCCGGCAGCGGGGCGGTGGGTTACCTGGACGGGCCGGAAGCGCTGGAGGCGTACCGCTTCCTTACCGCCCTGGCGGAGGACGGCCTCACGCCGGGCGCGCAGTTCGTCCAGCAGGGAGACCCCGCGCGGGAGGCGCGCTTCGCATGGGGGGGACAGGCGTTCCTGCTCTCGGGCCACTGGACGCTCCCCGTGTTCCGGGACCTCGTGGAGACGGGCGAACTGGACTTGGCCATCGTGCCCATCCCGCACCATCCCTCGCGGGCGGCGGCGACCAGCGTGCTGTACGCGTCCGGGTGGGCCGTGCCGCCGAACGCACGGCACCTGCGCCGGGCGATCGACCTTGCCGGCTTCCTCGCCTCGCCCGAGGCGCAGCGTATTCGGGCACGGTCGGGACTCGCGATTCCGTCGCGGATCGATGTGGCGGCGGAGATCGCGGCGGCGGACCGCACGGGCGTCGAGGACGCGTTCATCGCGCTGGTGGAGGGCGCGCGGATGACGTGGGGCGCCCGGGTGCGCGACTTCTCCCGCATCGAGGCGCTGGCGGTCGAGATCATGGACCGCCGCCTGATTCGGGGAGAGCCCCTCGCCTCGAGCGCCTCGGACGTGGCCCGTCGCATCGACGCGGAGTTCGAGCGGTGAGCCGTGCGCGGCAGCCGGCTCTCGCTCCCCTCGCCGCCGTCGTCCTGGCCGCCGGCCTGGCGCTGGTTGTGGCCATCGCCGCCGGCCGGGTGCAGAGCGTGCGGGTGGCGTCGGCGGAGGCCGAGGCGCGCATGGCGGCCGCGCTGTGGGAGGCGGGGGGCGGCGTCCCGGCCGTCGTCGGACTACTCGGCGAGCGGGCCACGATGCTCGGCGCGGGCGACGGAGGCGAAGGGGCGGGGGCATACGCGTACGAGGCCGGCGCGCTCGAGCCCGCCGCCTGGATCGCGGTCGCGCCGCGCCGCGCGGGCGGACGGCTGGGCGCCCTCCCCGGCGCCGCCCTCGCCATCGCGCTGGCGGGCGCGGCGATCCTCGCGGGCTGGGCCGCGGGCCGGCGCCGCGGGCCGGCCCGTTCGCGCTACCCGGGGGTCATCGCGCTCCTCTCGATCGGCTGCGTCGCCTTGGCGGCGGCCACCGCCGGGCGGTGGGCGGACCGCGAACTCCGGTCCCTGAGCGCCGCCACGGTGGCCCGGGGGGCCCAAGCCGTCGAGTTGGCCTTGGCGGGCGGCGCGGAACCGGCGCGCGCCGCCCGGGTCGCCGGGCTGCCCTGGGCCCACGACGGATCGCTGGAGTCCTCGGACGGGCAGTGGACCATGCCGTCCGAGGTGGCGGCGGCCATCGCCGCCGCGCCGGACCGAGGGTCGCAGCCGGCGGGGGCGCCGGCAGGGGCGCCATACACGGTGGAGGCGGGCGGCGCTACGTGGCACGCGGCCCGCGCCGCCGACATCCACCTCGCCCTCCTCGGATACGAGCGCACCGCCTCGCCCGCCCTCGCGCTGGCCGCCGCGGGCGGGCTCGCGACCCTGCTGGTCGTGCTGGCGCTCCACCTGGTGCAACTCGCGGCCCGTCCCCGCGCCCTGCGTCGAACCCTCGCGGCCTGGGGACTCCTCGCGCCGGCGGCGGCCCTCATCCTCGCGTTCACCCTCGGACCGCTCGTCTTCTCGCTGTGGATCTCGCTGCACGAGTGGCGCCTCATCGACCCCGCGCCGCTCTTTCTCGGATTCGACAACTACGCGGCGCTGCTCGCGGACGGCGAGTGGTGGTCGGCGATCGGGAACACGGCGCTGTTCACACTCCACGTGCCCGCCGCGATGGCCATTGCCCTCGCCCTCGCGCTCCTCACCCGCGGATCGCGCCGCGCCATGCGCTGGGCTCGGCTCGCCCTCTTCCTCCCCGGCATCACGAGCGTGGCGGCGATCGCGGTGGTGTGGAAGTGGCTGCTGAGCGACCGGTACGGGCTCCTGAACCGGGGCCTGGAGCGCGTCGGGCTCGAGTCCGTCCCGTGGCTCACTTCGCCCGACACCGCGCTCGTCAGCCTGATGACGATCGGCGTCTGGATGGTCGTGGGCTACCAGATGGTCGTCTTCCAGGCGGGCCTCGCGGCGATCCCACGCGACTGGTACGACGCGGCCCGGATCGACGGCGCGGGGCCGTGGCAGCGCTTCCGCCACGTCACCCTGCCCGGCCTGCGCCACACCCTGTTCTTCGTGTTCGTCACATCCGTCATCGGGTCCTTCCAGGTGTTCGGACTCGTGTACGTGATGACCGAGGGCGGGCCGCTGGGCGCCACCGACGTCGCCGTCTATCACATCTACCGGGAGGCGTGGGAGTTCCTGCAGTTCGGCAACGCCGCAGCGATGAGCTGGATGCTGTTCGCGGTTGTATTCGCCGCCACCTGGCTGCACTTCCGCTTCCTCGATGCGCGGCGCGCCCATGGCTGACGGCGCGGCCGCGCCCCGGACGGCGCGCCGGCTCCTGCTCGCCGCAGCCTGCCTCGTCATGGCCGCGCCTTTCGCGTGGATGGCGCTCACAAGCCTCATGGGACAACTCGAAGTGTTCGCCGGCGGGAGTCTCCTGCCGCGGCCGCCGCGGTGGTCCAACTATCCGGAGGCGCTCACGGTCCAGCCCTTCGGGCGCTACTTCCTGAACTCACTCGTGTTCGCAACCGCGGTGGCGGTGGGCCAGGTCGCAACCTCGGCCACCGCCGGGTATGCCTTCGCCCGCCTCGACTTTCCGGGACGGGATGGACTGTTCATGCTCTTTCTGTCGACGATGATGGTGCCCGCGGTCGTCATCCTCATCCCCCGCTTCCTCATGATCGAGGCGCTCGGCTGGATCGACACCTACCAGGGACTCATCTCCACGGAACTCGTCTCCGTGTGGGGCATATTTCTCATGCGGCAGTACTTCCGGACGGTGCCGCGCGAGCTGGAGGACGCCGCGCGCGTGGACGGTGCCGGGCGCGTGCGCATCTTCTGGAGCGTCGCGCTGCCGCTCGCGAAGCCCGCCGTGGCCACGCTCGCCCTGTTCGCGTTCGTCGACGCGTGGAAGAACCTTCTGTGGCCGCTCCTCGTGACCCGCTCCATGGAGATGCGCGTCGTCGAGGTGGGGATCGCCGCCTTCCATTCGACCTACGAGATTCACTGGCCCTACCAGATGGCGGCCGGCGTCGCCGCCGTGCTGCCCATCGCGCTCCTCTTCCTCTTCACCCAGCGATACTTCGTACGTGGAATCCAATTGGAAGGCATCCGCTAGCCCGGCCCGCACATCAGACGATCCTGTCTCGATGCGGCAGCTACCTTGCGGCGGTAACTTCCAGCGATCGAGAACCGATGGAGGGCACCTCATGGAATCGTCCGAAGTCATCTTCGAAGTGACGGAAGCCATCGAAGGCGGGTACGACGCCCGGGCGCTTGGCCACAGCATCTTCACCCGGGGGGATGACTGGGCCGACCTCAAGGCCATGGTCAGGGAGGCCGTGCTCTGCCATTTCGATGCCGACGCCCTTCCCAAGGTCATCAGGCTCCACCTCGTCAAGGACGAAGCCATCGCGGTATGAAGCTGCCGCGGGATCTTTCGGGTGAAGCCCTCGCCCGGTCGCTCCATCGTCACTTCGGTTACCGCCTCACCCGGCAGCGCGGCGGCCACATGACGCTCACCGCCACATTGGAGGGCGAGTCTCACAGCGTCACCGTTCCGCGACACCGCCACCTGAGCGTGGGCACGCTGAGCGCGATCATCTCCGCAGTCGCGGAGGCCGCCGACGAGAGCCGGGGCGCCGTTCGCAAGAAACTGTTCGGAGGCTAGCCAGCCTTCGCGGAGGGGATCGCCATGATGCGGGTCGGGGCGCTTGAGGCGCGGCGCTGGGCGGGGCTCGTGTTTGCGGCCGGACCCGGCGACGGGATCGGTCTTCACGTCGTCTTCACGACTCCGAGCGGTGAGCGGCGGGAGTTGGAGGACTGGTACTGGATGGTCTCCCGCGTCGGTCCCCACGCGCCGGATGGATTTTATGCGCGCATGGAGTTCGACCTCGCCGCCGAGCCGTCGTCGGATTCCCGCCCTGCGGAGAGCACACTGATCCTGGAGTGGTCGCGCCGCGAGAATGCCCTGGCGCTGCGGGCTGTGGCGCGCGTGCCCGGCCGCGTGGAACTGGTGGGGGATGATCCGTGGGGGTGGAAGGCGCGGTGGGAGCAGGCATCCGATGGCTGGCGGGCCGCGCTGGAAGGCGTGGAGATCGCCGCCGCCTTCGCGCCGCGGGCGGGGGAACGCGCGGCCACGGTCGTCGCCTGGGAGCCGAAGGGGGCGCGGCCCGGATCCACGCCCGCCCTGGACCGCGCCCGACGGCTTCTCCCGGAGCTGGACCGCTGGATCGACGACGCGCGCACCGACTGGGACCGCCGCCGCCCCCGTGGGTCGGGGGCCGCGGAAGAACTCGTCGAAGCCGTCGCGGACCACTCGATGTGGAACGTCCTCCTCCAACCGGAAACGGGACGCCTGTACGCGCCGGCCGGCCGCCGCTGGATCTTCCCGAAGCCGGGGGGCAGCGGACGCGGGGACGGCGCGGCGGCGGGCGGAGGCGCGACGGAGGGCGTGGATGAACGGGAGGGCGCCGCGGAGCCGGACGACTGGACGGTGTTCGGGTGGGATTCCTTCTTCAACGCCATCGCGCTCGCCACCGCGTCCGGGCGGTTGGCGTGGGAGGTCCTCCTCGCCGGGCTCGAGTCGCGTTATCCGAACGGGAACGTGCCCAACTGGAGGAGCCGCCTCGGCGGCACGCCCGATCGCTCCCAGCCCCCGGTGGGGTCGTTCGCGGCGCTGAAACTGCACCTCGCCTGTCCCGACGAAGACGCGCTGGCCGCGGCCTGGACCGGGCTCCGCGCCTGGAACGACTGGTGGGTGGCGGACAAGGACGGACGGCCGCGCCGGGAGGGGCTCACGCCGGGGCTGCTCGCCTGGGGCTCGGACACGGCGCTGGTGCCGGAGCGGGACCGGCTCCCGGAGTGGGAGGTGGGCGCGAGCGGCCACCGGCGCGCGGCGTGGGAATCGGGGCAGGACGACCTGCCGCTGTGGGAGGAGGCGGCATGGGATCCGGAGCGGGAAGTCCTCGCCATGTCCGCCGTCGATCTGTGCAGCTACCGCGCCCTGGACCTCGAATGCCTGGCGCGGATCGCCCGCATTCTGGGCCACGGGGGGGAGGCGGAGCGGCTGGAGGCGGAGCGCTGCCGGCTCGTCGCCGCGATGAACCGGGTGCTGTGGTCAGAGACCTCCGGGCTCTACCTGGACCAGCTGCCTGCCGGTCACTCCCCTCGCGCGGCCGCGTCGAACTTCCTTCCCCTGGTTGCGGGCGCGCCCTAGGGGCGCCGGGGGGGGGGGCGGGGCGGGCGGGGTTAAAAAAAAGACGCTGGCCACCGAGTATGGCGGGGTGAGGGGGGTGGGGGGCG
>VXMQ01000146.1 GCA_009841015.1 Candidatus Palauibacter denitrificans
GGGCCTGTAGCTCAGTCGGTTAGAGCGCACGCCTGATAAGCGTGAGGTCGGTAGTTCGAATCTACCCAGGCCCATTGGACTTACGCGATTCGTGGGTCCGATGCTCTCCAATTATGCTCTCCAATTGGAGCGCTATTGGGACGCGGAGCCGACCCCCCGGTACGCCTCCAGAGCCTTCCTGAGCCGGTCCTCGTCGGGCCTCTGGTAGCACTTGAGGACGGTCTGGGCCGTCTTCCAGCCGCCCAGTTCGCATAGCACCTTGAGCGGCAGGTCCATGAGGTCGGAGGCGAATTTTCGCCTGAGCGAATGCCAGCCGCGACCCCACTTGGGATCGAGTCCTGCGCGCCGTTCGGCCCTCTTCCACCAGTCGCGCGCCAGCGAGCGGCTCATGCACGCGAACGGGTCCTTCGGCGCCGGCATCACGGGCGCGTCCCCGATCCCGGGGTTGTGCCTCCGCGCCTCGACCAGAACGGCCTGCGCCATGGCGGTGATCGGCGTCCGGTGCTCGTACCCCGTCTTCTCGTGCTCGCCGCGCCACCGGATCGTCCGGAAATCGAGGTCGATGTCGGACCACCGGAGCTGGCGGATCGCCCCGATCCGGTGGCCCGTTTCGTGCGCGAGCACGAGCGCCAGCCGGAACCGCCACTCCACCTCGCCGGCCACGCGGAGCAACGCCTCGTATTCGGCCTGGGTGAGCACCACCCGGGTCGGATTCTTCTCGGACGGAGCCTTGAGGCCCCGGAGCGGATTCGATTCGAGGAGAAGCCTTCCCTCCTCGTCCCTCGACCGCGCAGCCCAGTTGAGGATGGCGAGCAACAGCTTGAGGTCCTGCTGGATGGTCCGGTCGGCGGCGGGTTTGCCGCTCCGCCCCGCCCCGCCCGTGCGGCGCGCCCGGATGAAGCGGTCCCAGTCGCGCTGCGAGAGCGTCGCGGCCTTGCGGTGGCGCCCGAAGAACCGGAGGAACATCCTCATCGTGGCCCGGTCGTACTTCCGCGACCCTTTCGCCTTGGTGGGCGTCACCTCCTCACCGTAGATTTCAAACAGCGTCTTGAGGGTGAGCGGTTCGGGCTCGGCGCCTGCGGCCACCGGCTCCGCGAGTCCGGCGGCGATCTCGTCGGCTTGCTTCTTGGCCCTGGCCCAGTCGCGGTGCCTCAGCGACCTGCGCAGCTTGCGTCCGCCTTCGCGCCACTCCACCTGCATGATGCCGGCTCTGGGATCGGGGAAGACCCGCACCCGGTTCCGGCCCCACTCGCCGGCGCTGTAACTACGCCGGCCACGTTTCGTGCGTGCCATCTTCCATTCCTCTCCGGATGATGGACCGCACGATCTGCCGGTTGGAAAGCTCGCGGCGCGGGGCGTCCCGCGCCAGTGGCGGCGCGGGCGGCGGCGTCGCCTTCCGGGGCAGGTGGATGCGGGCGATCCTGGGCGCGTTGAGCCTTCCCGCGTTGGGGATCTTTCCGTCGCGCACGAGGCGGCCCAGATGTTCCCTTGAATAGCCGCTCTCGCGGGCGGCCTCGACGAGCGACAGCGTGGTTTCGTCGCGCTCGCGGATCGTGGTTTCGAGGTCGTCGGCACAAAGGTCCAGCACCAGGGCCGCGGTCTCGCTCCCGTATCGCCGGAGCGCCTTGGCCTTCCCGCGCCAGTCAGCGGGCAGGCCCTCGACGGATGCGGGCTTGGTCTTCCGTCTGGACTTCCGGGTCATTTCCAGTCTCCTTCGTCGTCCTGTCGCAGCGAGTCCGCGAGGCCGGCATCCCCTTCGCCGCGCCGCACGGACCGTTCGGCCAGGTCCACGCGGCGGCCGAGGTCGGCGAGTCCCGTGGTGCGGGCGACGGCGTAGATCGCGGCCGCGACGGCGGCGAGCGCGAGCACGGCCTGGAGCGCGAGCGCGACTCCGTGTTCCGCGAGGATCGCGGGCCAGTGGGGCGCGAGGTATTCGAGGCGGGATCCGCCGAGCAGGAGCGCCGACCCTGCGAGTGCGGCGGTGAGTCCGGCGCTGATCTTCCATGGCTGCATCGTGGTTCTTCCTTCCGAGTTCAGAGTTCGACCGAGGCGGGGTCGCGATCGGCCGGCCCCCTAAGCCAGGAGCCGTTGTCGCTCCCCAGACCGAGCCTGCGGAGCAGCCCCGCCGCGGCCGGTCCGTTGGCGTGCAGGGCGAACCCGGCGGCCGCCTTCGCGCGCAGTGCCGGTTCGCGGTAGTTGCCGGACGCGACCTCGATGTTGACGCGCCCGGTCCTCCCTTCGGCGTCCGCGTACTCGATCTGCGCGTCCGGGTAGAGCACCTTGTCCCGGTCGTCCAGTGGAAGTCCGAGTTCGCCGGCGATGCGGCGGCGTTCGGCATCGGCCTCTCGCCTGCCGTGCTTGAGCCGGACGGCCTCGCTCCCGCGCGCCACGACGCTCTTGAGTTCGGCGTCGAGCCGGACGCGCCTGACCGTGGCGCCCCGTTCCGCGAGGCGTTGCCGTTCCCTGCGGCAGGCGCGGTAGATGGCGGTGTCGTGTCCGGCCTCTTCGGGCCTTATGCGTGCGGTCCGGATCCGCTGCGCGGGGTCCATCCCGCGCCGGGCGGCCCTCTTCCGGGCCTTGGCCACACCCTTGCGGGTGAGCGAGAGGATCTTGAACGGATTGCCCTTCGGTCCGGTGATCCGGTGTTCCTCGACCCATCCCTTGCGGATCCAGGCGTTGACGGCCCTCCGGATGGTGTGGGGGTGGCCGCCGAAGCGTGCCTCGGCGAGATCGCGGTAGGAGACCGCGCCGAAGACGCCGATGTCGGTCAGCGCCCCGGTACAGCGGTCTTCATAGGAGATGGTGGACCCGCGCGCCCGTCTCGCGGCGTATTCTCGGCGGTGGCCGTCCCGCAAGCGTTGGCTGTTGCGGCTGGGTGGCGCGGCGGGGCGCGGGTCCGGTTCGGCCGTGCGGCCGAACATCTCCCTCCCTCTCATCGGTCAGCGGCTCGGCCCGAAGCCGCGCTCGGGGACCGGGATCCTCGGCACGGGAACGACGATCCTCTGCGGTCCCTGCGCGGGCGTCCTGACGGCCGCCACGGCGACGGGGTCGCGGGCGGCCACGCGCTCGCGGTGCCGGTCGAGCACGAAGTCGGAGATCTTCTGCGCGTCGGCGGCCGCGCGCCGGATCTCGCGCGGGTCCTCCTCAAGCGCCTGGATCCAGCCCTCGACGTAGGCCGCGCCACGGCTCGGGTCGTGTCCGACCCCGACGCGCTCGCCGGTCATCATCGCGCTGATCTCGGCCCTGAGCTCCTCGCGGGCGTACTGGGGCGAGCCGAACCCGCCGTCGATCCCCTCGATGAGCGTCTCGCGGTTCATCCGGTCCTTGTGCCCGGTGCTGTGGCCCAGCTCGTGGAGCGCGGTCTGGTAGTAGTGGTTCGCCGACGGGAACTGCCCGCGCTCGGGCAGCACGATCTCGTCGCGCTTCATGTGGTAGTAGGCGCGGTCGCCCGCGACGTGGCGGACCGGGACACCGCCGTCCTCCATGACCCGCTCGGCCTCCTGGTGAACCTTCCAGAGCGGCTCGGGCGTCGGGTTGGCCCGCTCGGGCAGCCCGTCGGCCTGCTCGGCGTTGAACACGGTGTACTGGCGCACGAACGGCGCCTTGAGCTTCTCGTAGCGGTAGACCTTCTTGCCCTCGGCGTCCCGCCTGGGCTTGCCCTGCGCGTCGGTGACGGCGATCCGCTTCTTGTCCTGGAAGGAGAGGATGCGGGTGCCGCGCTCGCCCTTCCTGACCTGTCCGCCCCGGGCCTGGATCTGGCGGTAGGTGCCCCAGCGCACGTCGCCGTAGCCCATCTCCTGCTGCACGGAGGCGAGGTGCAGGCTGTTGCCGCCCCGGTAGGAGCGGTCGGTGTCCACGTTCATGGGCATCACGCGCTCGCCCGGCGCCCACGGCTTCTGCCACGGCGCGGTGCCCTGCCTGATCTGCTCGATGATCGCGTCGGCGAACTTGCGGTGATATTCGTCGTGGTTCATGCGTCCACCTCCTCGCCGGCGGCGCCGTGCGGGTCGTCCCAGGCGGCGGCGATCTCGTCCTCGTCGCCTACGTCCTCGGGGAAGAGGCCGTACTGCTCGGCCAGGAAGGCGTCGACTTCGAGCGTGTCGCCGCTGTCGCGCGCGAGTTCCCGGTCGAAGTCCTCGAACGTCTCGACGCGGATGGTCCCGTCGATGCTTCTCATGCGTTCACCTCCTTCGGTGATTGGGTGGTCCATGTCCGTTCCGTGATCCAGCGGCCGGTCGCCGCGTCGTAGCCGCGCACTTCGAGCGCCTCCTCAACGAACCGGCGCCCCTCGCGGCGGGTCACGTGCAGCACGAGCGCGATTCCGTCCACGACGCCCCGGCAGGTGACCTCCCAGGGCAGCGCATCTCCCGCCTGCATCGCGCAGCTGGCCAGACGGGAGAGCGCGGAACGCGCGTTGTTCGCATGGATGGTCGTGAGCGAGCCGCCGTGGCCGGTGTTGAGCGCCTGCAGAAGGTCGGCGGCCTCGCCGCCCCGGACCTCGCCGACGACGATGTGGTCGGGCCGGTGTCGGAGCGCGTGCCGCACCAGGTCGCGGATCTCGACGGGCGTTTCGGAGAGGGTGGCTCCGGCCTCGAAGCGGAGGCAGTTCGCCCGGTCGATCCTGAGTTCGAGCGTGTCCTCGATGGCGACGATCCGCTCGTCTTCCGGCAGGAGTTCGATCAACGCGTTCAGCAGCGTGGTCTTGCCCGAGCCCGTGCCGCCGGAGACGAGGATGTTCTGGCGGGACGCAAGCGTGCTCCGAGCGGCTTCGAGGATGTCTTCGGGCAGCGAGCCCAGGCGCACCAGGTCCTCAGCCGAGAACGCGCGGCCCCCGAACCGGCGGATGGTGATGGCGACCTCGGGACTCGCGGGCGGAGTGCAGATGGCGACCCGCGATCCATCCTCCAGCCGAGCGTCCAGGATGGGCCGGGCGGCGGGATCGAGCCCGAGCGGTCGGGCGATGTGGATCGCGGCCCGGTGCAGCCAGGCGGCTGTGAGCGCGGGCGCGTCGTGGGGCTCCAGCTTCCCGGCCCGCTCGACCCAGACGTTGCCGGGTCCGTTGATCATGATCTCGGAGACCTCCGGGTCCCCAAGCAGGGATTCCAAACCCGGCAGGAACGGGGCGAGATGGTCCACGCCGCTGGCGCGCTTCATATCCGCCCCTCCTCGCGCTGCCGCCAGTAGCCCTGGGTCCTGGGCAGGTAGTGGGGCTTGAGGTAGACGCGCCGGGCCGGGAGGGACTTCACCCCGTCGTACGGGAGACAGATCGCCTGATAGTTGGCGAGCAGCCCGAACTGGCGCGGGGTGAACACCGGCTCCCTCTGTTGCCGGAACGACTTCGTCGCGCCAAGCTGGCCGTCGCCGCCCCCGGCCCGGCCGGACAGGAGCGAGAACTCGGGCTTGTTCGAGGTCTCGGTGAACGTGTAGGAGGCCTGCGTCTTCATGACGGAGCCGCACATGTCGGACGCGATCTTGGCCGAGGCGTCGTCGGAGAGCGACAGGAAGATCCGGGTGCGGAGCGTCTGGACGAGCGTGCGCCACGCCTCACCCGAGGGAAGCACGGAGCGGAGCGAGGAGAGCGACTGCGTGGCGACGATGGGGATGCAGCGGCACTGCCGCGTGAGCGCGAACGCCTTCTCGTCGCCCGACGGGTCGTCCTGGCCCACGGTGGCGAAAGCCTGATACTCGTCGCAGATGAACACGGCGGGCCGCATGTAGCGGTCGGGCCGGAGCGCGGCCTCCGCGGGACGCCGGAGCAGCGCCTGCATCCACGCGTTCTTGAGGAACACGCCGATGGCGCGTGCCAGCGCCGGGTTGGCCCCGGCGGGCATGTTGAGCGCCAGCACCTTGCCGCCCTCGATCAGGTCGGCGAGCGGCGGCAGCCTGCGCCGGAGTCCCGGCATGGGCTGCACGTCCGGGACCTCCTCTCCTTCGTCGCCGTCCGCCCGTGCGTCCGGGGGGTCGTCCTTCGGCGGCGGCGGGCAGAACACGCGCGCCACGTCCGGCTGATCGAAGAGCGACAGGAACACCGAGATGCCCTCGACGATCGAGGTGCGGAGCTTGGCGTCGAGCTTCATCCAGTCGTGCCGGTACCACCGCTCGACGGCGTCCACCTGCTCGGCGTACTCGCGTCCCGCCCCGCTTCCCACCGGCTCGGTGGCGTACTCGACCTTCAGCTTCTCAAGCCGTGCTCCGCGCTCCGCGTCGAACCGGCACGCCACGGTCTCGGCGCCCGGCGCCATGTCCCAGCCCCAGCCCCCGAGCGCCTTCTTGTGCGCGTGGAGATCCTTGGCGGCGATGACAACCCGCATGGGACACCGCCGAAGCGCCTCCGCCTTTGCCTCCCCGATCTTGTTCGCAAAGAGCTTCGCGTCGACCGTGCAGCGGTAGATGTCGCGGAGCGTGACCCAGCCGCCCGGCAGGAGCCGGTGAAGCTCGACGATCCAGCGCACGAGATTCGTGTACGCCTGCTGCCAAAACGGTTCGCGGGACTTGCCGAAGAGCTGGTTGATGAGCGATGCGACGCCGTACGCCATCGAGTAGGAGTCGAGCAGCGGATCGTCGAGCGGGTTCCACTGCCAAGCCCCCCCGAGCCCGATTTCGAGGTAGTCGTCCTCCCGCCCGGCCTCGCTCAGGATGCTCCGGACCTGGTGACAAAAGTCTCCCTTGACTTCGAGCACGAGCGCGCCCGCGCGACGGTCCCCGTCGCTGGCCCGCCAGTGGAGCAGTTGCCGCGCGAACGGGTACATGCAGGCCGTGGTCTTGCCGGTGCCGACGGCTCCGACGACGAGCACCCCGGTGTAGAGTCCCTTCTCGGGGACGACGAGCCAGGAGGGGCTGTCGCTCTCCTTGGGAACGGTGGGGTGGTGCAGTTCGCCGACGACGAGGGACGGCGCGTCGTCCTTGGGCGAGTTGGGCCAGGCGGGCAGCCTGCCCCGGTTCCGGCGCATCGCGAGCGGCTCCAGCCAGACCCGCGAGACCGAGCGCATGACGCTGCCGG
>VXMQ01000089.1 GCA_009841015.1 Candidatus Palauibacter denitrificans
GCGACGTGAGACTCGGCGGCACCTCGAAGGCGTTGGCTTCGATCACCGCGTCGAGGAGTCGTTCGCCGACCTCCTCGTCCGCCTGACGTTCGCCCCGCGCCAGGAGTTCCTTTTCGACCGCCTCACGAAGTTCCGCCAGCGTCTCGAAATTCCCGATCTCACTCGCGAAATCGTCCGTGAGGTCCGGAAGTTCGCTGGCACGGACCTCGTCGAGACGGATCTGCAGCGACCGGGTGGTCCCCGCGAGTTCCTCGGCCCCGAAGTCGTCCGGGTAGGAGACCGTGAACGTGCCTTCCTCGCCGGGTGCCAGCGCGAGTATCGCGTCTTCGACGTCCGGAATCGCGTAGCCCGCGCCCAACTCGAACCGATACGGTTTCTCCGCCGCGCCGTCGCCTCCCTCATGTTCCCTGATGGCCACCGCGACGACGTCCCCGCTCTGCGGCGCCCGGTCCACGGGCTGGAGCACGGCGTTCTCCTTGCGGATGTTTTCGATGACCTCGTCGACGTCCGCATCCTCGACCGCCACCTCGCGCCGCTTGACCCGGAACCCTCCCGTCCGCGCAAGCTCGATTGCCGGCATTACTTCCACGTCGATGCGGAACGAGAGCCGCTCCCCGGGCTGGTAGTCCAGTTCGCTCACGACGGGCTCCCCAATGGTGGAGAGGTCGTGCCGCTGGACGGCGTTCCGGAACGCGCGGTTGACGAGCGCATCGACCGTCCGTTCGTCGATGAGGGGACCGTAGCGTTCCTCGACGATCCGGACCGGCACCTTCCCTTTCCGAAATCCCTTGATGCGGGTCGTCTTCCGGAGCTTGGCGGCTTCCCGGCGACGCGTCGCCGCCACCTGCGCGGGGTCCACGGACACGTCGAGGCGGCGCAGGTAATCGTTCTCCTGCTTGATCGCGACATCGAACGGATCCGTCGCGGCGGCTTGTGAATCGGCTGCGCTCAAGGTCGGTATGGCTCCCCGCTCGTGTCCTCGCGTCCCCGCACGGGCTGCTGGCAGTCTACGGCACGAAGTGCGAAAGGGGGGATTCGAACCCCCACGGCCAAGGGCCACCAGCTCCTAAGGCTGGCGCGTCTGCCAATTCCGCCACTTTCGCGCGAACCCGCCAGGTCGACGCAGCGTCGGGATCGGCCGGGAATCTCGGCACCGGCCGGAACGGGGGCAAGCAGGAACCCCCGCCCCCGCCCGGTGCTTCGCGAATCAGCGTTCCGGGATCACGACGCTCCGGAAAGCGTTCTGCCGACGCCCGTTGGGCAGCAGAATATCGAGTTGCACGCTCAGCGCGTCGCCGGGCCCCAACCCGGAGATAATGCGCTCGTAGTCGGCCCGCCCTTGAATTTCCTCGCCGTTGATGTCGACGATGAGGGTCCCCTCGGGCAGGCGCAGCCGCCCCACCGCGCCCCTCCGGTCTCCGCCGACGATGACGACGCCGCTGAACCCGGGGTCGATCCGGTACTGCGCATGTTCGCGGGCTTCGACTTCGGCGTCATCCTTTACCGCGATACCGAGGACATCGCCGGTCGCCTCGATCGGCTCGGAGCGTGCCGCGACCCGGGGTGGCGAGTCGGCGTCCGCCGAGATCAGGCGGACGCGCGCCCGGTCGCGCTCCAGTGTGGAGCGGCGCACGACGTCCAGTTCCACCGTCTCCCCCGGCTCGAAGGCGCGGATCCGCCGCTGCAGTTCTGAAACGCCGGAGACGGGCTCCCCCGCCACGCCGACGATGACATCGCCGCCTTCGAGTCCGGCCAGCAGGGCGGGGCTGTCGTCGAAGGAGAAGGTCTGGATCTTCGCGCCCTCGACGCGCTCCAGGCCGTAGAATGCGGCATCCGCCGCGTCGACGTCGGTAATCGAGACGCCGATGAGCGCCCGCCGCACCTCCCCGAACTCGATCAGGTCGTCGACCACCTCGCGGGCGAGTTCGATCGGGACCGCGAAGCCGTACCCCTGGTAGCTCCCCGTCGTCGAGAGGATCGCCGTGTTGATTCCGATCACCTCGCCCGCCGCGTTCACCAGCGGCCCGCCCGAGTTGCCCCGGTTGATGACCGCATCCGTCTGGATGAAGTCCTCGATCGCGAGCGGGTTGCGGTTCCGGAGGATGGAGATGTTGCGCCCCTTGGCGGAGACGATCCCCGCCGTCACGGATGAGAGCAGCGGTCCCGGCGCCGTCCGGAAGCCCGGACTCCCGATCGCGAGTACCCACTCGCCTACGGCGGTCTCGTCGCTGGAGCCGATGGGGAGGACGGCGATGTCGTCCACCTCGAGCCTGAGCAGCGCCACGTCGGTCTGCGGATCCCGCCCTACGAGTGCCACGTTGTCGAAGACCCGTCCGTCGTGAAGCTCGATGTCGATGCGCTCCGCGCCCGCGACCACGTGGTTGTTCGTCACCACGTAGCCGGCTTCCGAGACGATGAAGCCGGATCCGCTCCACTCGACGGTCTGTGGCAGCCGCTCCTCCTCGCGGTTCCGGGCGGTATCGGGCGGGAACTCGAACCCCGGCGGGAACTCGAACCCCGGCGGCGGCTCAAAGCCCGGCGGCAACGGGGAAGCGTTCGGGAAAGAGGTCTCCCGCTCCGCTGTCAGGTAGATCGTCACGACCGCGGGAGCCACGCGCTCCGTCACGTCGGCGAAGCCGTTCCCCATCGTCATCCCGGCGCCGGCGGGCGCCCCGATCACCCATCCCGGATCCCGGTTGCCGTCTGCCGCGATCGAAACCGGGGTCAGGTCCAGAACCGAAGCCAGCCCCACGCCGAACGCGAACGCGATCGCTGTCGCGATCAGAAGATTCAGTCGAGTACGCAGCGAGTCGCTCATCCCTCTATCTCCCTCTCCCGGCCGCATCATCCAGCGACCGAAGTACGAATATAGCAGACACCCCCGAACGCCGAACCATGGGATGAACGGCGCGCGACCCGGGGTTGCCCACGAGCAGGCCCCGGGCCGCGCCCCGCCAGACCGGTCGAAGGGCTACTTGTCGTCGGACTCCTCGACGATCTCGTAGTCCGCCTCGACGACTTCCGCTTCGTCGTCGTCCGCCTCCACCTCGACTTCGGCTTCTCCGTCGCCGGCTCCCGGCATGTCGCCTGGCGAGGCGTCCGCCCCCATCCCGGCCGCGGCGTACATCTTCTGCGCCGCCGCGCCGACCGCTTCCTGGATGGCCGTGGTCGCCGCGGCCACCTCCTCGGTGTCGTCCTGCTTGAGCGCCGCGCGCCCCCGCTCCAGCGTCTCCTCGATCGCGGACCGGTCCGCGTCGTCGAGCGACTCCTTCCAGTCTTCGAGGTTCTTCTCCGTCTGGTACACGAGGGAGTCGAGCCGGTTGCGGGTCTCGACGGTCTCGCGCCGCTCCTGGTCCTCCGCGGCATGCGATTCCGCGTCCCTCACCATGCTCTCGATCTCGGCGTCGGAGAGCCCCGAAGACGCCTCGATGCGGATCTTCTGCTCCTTGCCCGTCGCCTTGTCCCTGGCGCTCACGTGCAGGATGCCGTTCGCGTCGATGTCGAAGGTGACCTCGACCTGGGGCACGCCGCGCGGCGCGGGCGGGATGCCCGTGAGCTGGAAGCGGCCGATCGTCTTGTTTCCGCTCGCCATCTTCCGCTCGCCCTGGAGCACGTGGATGTCGACCGTGTTCTGGTTGTCCTCCGCGGTCGAGAAGATCTCCGACTTCTTCGTGGGGATCGTCGTGTTGCGCTCGATGAGCGACGTCATGACCCCGCCCAGCGTCTCGATCCCGAGCGAGAGCGGGGTGACGTCGAGCAGCAGTACGTCCTTCACGTCGCCGCCGAGCACGCCGCCCTGGATCGCGGCCCCGATGCCCACGACCTCATCCGGGTTCACGCCCCTGTGCGGATCCTGACCGAAGAAGTCCTTGACGACTTCCTGGATCTTCGGGATCCGGGTCGAGCCGCCCACCAGGATGACCTCGTCGATCTCGTCGACCGAGAGACCGGCGTCGGCCAGCGCCTTCTCCATCGGCGGAATCGTGCGCTGGATCAGGTCGTCCACCAACTGCTCGAACTTCGCCCGCGAGAGGGCGAGGTTGAGGTGCTTGGGCCCCGACGCGTCGGCCGTGATGAAGGGGAGGTTGATGTCGGTCTGCATGGTCGAGCTGAGCTCGATCTTCGCCTTCTCCGCCGCCTCCTTGAGGCGCTGCAGCGCCATCGGGTCCGCCGAAAGGTCGATCCCCTGGTCCTTCTTGAACTCGTCCACGAGCCAGTTGATGAGGCGCTGGTCGAAGTCGTCTCCGCCGAGGTGCGTGTCGCCGTTCGTGGCCTTCACCTCGAACACGCCGTCCCCGAGTTCGAGCACGGAGATGTCGTAGGTCCCGCCGCCGAGGTCGAACACCGCGATCTTCTCGTCCGACTTCTTGTCGAGACCGTAGGCGAGCGCCGCGGCCGTCGGCTCATTGATGATCCGCCGGACCGTAAGACCGGCCACGCGGCCCGCGTCCTTCGTCGCCTGGCGCTGCGCGTCGTTGAAGTAGGCCGGGACCGTGATCACGGCCTCCGTCACTTCCTGGCCCAGATAGTCCTCGGCCGTCTGCTTCATCTTCTGCAGCACCATGGCCGAGAGTTCGGGCGGCGTGAAGGTCTTGTCCGCGTGCGCAATCCGCACCTGAACGCGGTCCTGGTTGTCGCCCTGGATGTCGTAGGTGACGAGCTTCATCTCCTCGCCCACCTCGGACCGCTTGCGGCCCATGAAGCGCTTGATCGAGGCGACGGTGTTGAGGGGATTGGTGACGGCCTGCCGCTTGGCGACCTGCCCGACGAGCCGCTCACCCTCCTTCGTGAAGGCGACCACCGAGGGCGTGGTGCGCGCGCCCTCCGCGCTCGGGATGACGACGGGGTCTCCACCTTCCATTACCGCGACGACCGAGTTCGTCGTCCCGAGATCGATTCCGATGATCTTGCCCATTGGTTTTCCTTGGCTTGTGCTTGTCCGCTGTTTCCGGTGGTTCCGTCCCAGGCCCCAACCGCACGGGGCGGCCGCTCCTGCCGGCGTGCGCCCGCGAACCCACACATGTGCAATCGCCGTGCCGTTCCGCGGGCCGCCTGTGCACCGCCTTTTCCGACAAAATGGCACTCGGGGAGAGCCGCGCTCCGGCGCGGAGTGCCAAAGTGGCATGAAAAGGGGCGGGGTTGTGGCGCGGAAGACGGGACGGGGTATGTTCCCCGGGCTCCCGTCGCCCCGAACCCTCAGCCGGAGTGCGCCGATGTCCCAGCGTCGCGACCCTTCCCGCTCCGCAACCGCGGCGCCTTCGGCGATGCGGCGGGAGGGCTGGCTGCTCCTGGCTTTCGTCACCGTGCTGTGTGTCGGCCTGGCCGCGGGCGCGGTGCCGCTATCGGCGCAGGGACTCGAGGGCGTGGGCGGCGCGATCGACGAACCGTTCTTCTCCCGTCTGGCGCGGGGCCTGCTCGGGATCGCCTTCCTGCTCACGACGGTGTGGCTCTGCTCGGCCCACCGGAAGTCGATCTCGTGGCCGCTCGTCGCGAAGGGCCTCGGGCTTCAGATCGCCTTCGCGCTCCTCGTTCTCAAGACGGGGATCGGTCACGCCTTCTTCAGTGCCGTCAACGACATCTTCGTCGCCCTCATCGGGTATACGAACGCCGGGTCGCGCTTCGTGTTCGGGTCGCTCGTGGACTACGGGACTCCGGTTGAAGGGGGCGCGGGCGGCGTCGTGAACATCGGCGCGAACTTCGCCTTCAGCGTTCTGCCCACGATCATCTTCTTCTCCTCTCTCATGGCCCTCGCCTATCACCTGGGATTCATGCAGCGGGTGGTGCGGGGCGTCGCGTGGGCGATGCAGCGCACCCTCGGGACGAGCGGCGCGGAGACGACCTCCGCCGCCGGCAACATCTTCGTCGGCCAGACGGAGGCGCCGCTCCTCATCCGGCCCTTCGTGGACCGGATGACGCTGTCCGAACTCAACACCGTGATGACGGGAGGCTTCGCGACCGTGGCGGGCGGCGCGCTGGCGGCGTACGTCGCGATCCTCGTGGGGGTGTTCCCGGGGATCGCGGGGCACCTCCTGGCGGCGAGCATCATGGCGGCGCCGGCGGGGATCGTGGTGAGCAAGATGTTGATGCCCGAGACGGAAGAACCCGAGACGCGCGGCACGCTGGATATCGACCCGCCACAGGCGCACGCCAACGTGATCGACGCGGCGGCCGGAGGGGCCGGGGACGGGCTGAAGCTCGCCTTGAACGTGGGCGCCATGCTCCTCGCCTTCCTCGCCATCATCGCCCTGGGGAACGGCATCATCGGCTGGGTGACGGGGCTGTTCGGCGTCGAGGGAGTCACGCTCGAGCGGATCTTCGGCTGGGTCTTCGCTCCCGTGGCCTGGCTCATCGGCGTCCCGTGGGCGGACGCGGTCGAGGTCGGGACGCTGTTCGGCGTGAAGATGGTCGCGAACGAGTTCCTCGCCTTCACGAACCTCGGGGCCGGGCTCGGCGGCGACCTTCAGCTCTCCAACAAGTCGCTGATCATGTGCACCTACGCACTGACGGGATTCGCGAACTTCAGCTCGATCGCGATCCAGATCGGGGGCATCGGGGGGATCGCCCCCGGCCGGCGGGAGGATCTTTCGAAGCTCGGCCTCCGGGCGATGCTCGGGGGGACGGTCGCGACCTGGATGACCGCGACGCTGGCCGGAGTCCTCGCGTGACCCGCGCCGCCGACCTGGAGGCCGGCGTCGAAGCGGCGGCCGCCGCGCTGAGGGCCCGCATCGGGGAGCGGCTGGGCGGCGATCCGCCGCACGTCGCGATCACCATGGGTTCGGGACTCGGCGGCCTCGGGGAAGAGATCGAGGATCCGGTGCGCGTGCCCTACGAGGATCTTCCCGGCTGGCCTCGCCCCACCGTCATCGGCCACGCCGGCCACGCGCTCATCGGGACGCTCGGCGGCCGGCCGGTCCTGGGCCTCAGCGGACGCGTCCACCTCTACGAGGGCGGCCCGCCGGAGCGCGTCGTCTTCTACGTGCGCGTCGCGGCGGCGCTGGGCATCCCGGTCATCTTCCTCTCGAACGCGGCCGGGGCGATCCGGGAGGGCTGGCACCCGGGCGAACTGATGCTGATCGCCGACCACCTCAACCTGACCGGCACGAGCCCGCTCATCGGTCCCGTGGTGGGGACGGAGAGCCGCTTCCCCGACCTGACCTTCGCCTATGACCGGGACCTGCGGGTGGTCGTCCGCGAGGCCGCGTCCGAGCTGGGCCACACGCTTCACGAGGGCGTCTACGCGGCGATGCACGGCCCCGCATTCGAGACGCCGGCCGAGATCCGCATGCTGCGGGCGCTGGGTGTCGACGCCGTCGGGATGTCCACAGTCCCGGAGGTCATCGCGGCGCGCGCCGTCGGCATCCGCTGCGTCGCCGTCTCCTGCCTCACGAACTACGCCGCCGGGGTCCTCGACGAACCGCTGAATCACGAAGAAGTGCTGGAGACGACGAAGCTCGCCCAAGCCGACTTCCAGCGCCTCGTCGCCGAATCGGTCCGCCGCTTCCCGTAGCGTAGTGGCCCGTTCCCTCGCCCCGGCCTGTGCGGCCGGATCGCGCGGGCGGGTCCGGGTCAGCCCTGGCCCACCCCCCTGCCGGCGCCGGTGTCCGGGAAGGGAATGCCGAACGCATGGCCCTCCAGCCGGGCCACCGAAGTGCTCGTCTTCGCCACTTCGCCCCGGAGCGCACCGATCTCGCTCCCGAGCTTGTCGCGCACGTCCTTGATCTCGCCCCGGAGGCCGTGGATTTCGTTTCCGAGCTTGTCGCGCACGTCCTTGATTTCCCCCCGGAGTTCGGCGCGCGTGTCGCGCAGCTCGCGCCGCACGTCCCCAATCTCGCCCCGGAGTTCGTCGCTCAGCTTGTCGACCCGGCCGCCGAGCTTGCGGTTGCCCAGTTCCAGCTTCACGCCGACGCCGATGATGGCCAGGACCACCGTGATGAGTCCGATCACATCAAACCCCATCGCCCGAGAATCTCCCGCTGAAGGTTCACCATGACGCGTTGCCGCTGCGGCTGTCCGCACATGGCCAACCTCCAGACGCCCATCAATGTGGCCTCAACCGGGCGCCATCTTCAAGCCGGACCGGGACGCCGACGCTGCTCACCGGCACGATCGCGGTTGACCGCAGGCCGTCGGCCGGTCAGCGTCAGCACATGACCCTGCGATCATGGATTGCGATGTCGCTGTTGGCCGCGGTGACCGCCGGTTGTGGCCGGCCGGCGTCCACGGCGTGCGAAATCGCGGACCCCGAGGGTCGTGTCGTACGAAACACGAGCGCCGGCGTCTGGCCAACGGATCTCTCCTGGCGCGAGGTGTGGCGAGCCGGAGGCGCCGAGGAGGCGGAGGAGCTGGTCTTTCCGGCGGACGTCGCCGTAGGTCCCGACGGATCGGTGGCCATCGCGGACTGGGGTCTCGGCGAAGTCATCCTGCTCGACCCCGATGGAGCGTGGCAGGGGCCGGTCATGACGCGCGGCGAAGGCCCCGGTGAGGTCCAGGCACCGGCCGCGGTGACCTGGATGGATGCCAACACGCTCCTCGTCCTCGACTTCGGGGCCTTCCGGCTGACCACACTGGATCTCCCTTCACGCTCGGCCAGCGTCACGGCGGTCGATCCGGCGTTCATGTCACCCGTATTCGCGTCCGGCGAGGTCACGTTCGTGGCGCTCCAACCGGATTCCACGGTGTGGCTGGAGTTCCCCGGCCCCGTCGAGGACGGTTGGGAGGAGCGGTCCTTCGTCCGCTGGTCTCCGGAAAGTCCGGCGAACGATACGGTCGCGCGGTCCAGTGCCAGAGCGTTGGAGCGCACGACGTTGCCCGCATGGCCGCGGTCGCTGGTGGGCGTCGGCGCGGAGACCCGGGTCGTTTCCGACCCGGACGGACGTTACGAACTGACGGTATTCGACCGGGATGACACCATGCTCGTTCGGTTCTGCCATCCGGGCGAGGCGCTTCCACTCTCGCCTGCCGAGCGCGGTGAGACCCCGGATGAGCGCATGCCCGAGGCGTGGCGGACCGCTCTCCGCGAACTCGGAGATCCACCGGATCCGGCGATCATCTCCCGAATCGTCGTGGACGCGGACAGCCGGATCTGGGTTCAGCGGGACCGTCCCCTCCCCGGTGCCGCTGGCCCGCACGGAGCCCCGGGAGCCCTGCACGACGTGTTCCTCCCGTCCGGACGCTTCGTCGGCTCGATCCGCCTTCCGGACGACCATCGACTCCTGGACGCGCGAGGCCGCAGGGTATGGACCCTCCACACCGGCAGCCTCGACGAATCCTCCATCGCGGCCCTCGAGATCGAGGGACTCTGAACTTGCCAGGGCTTCAAAGCTTCGTCCCGCAGCACATTCCCTGCATCGCGAACTACGCCGCCGGGGTCCTCGACGAACCTTCCAGCGCATCGTCGCCCAGTCGATCCGCCGGTTCCGGTAGCTCCGCAGCGCCCCGGTCGGCGCCTGGGTCAACTCGCGCCCACCGGCAATGGCGCCGCCAGCCGTTTCCGTCGATCGACCTGGAGTATCCGTCCACTTAATCTACTGTCGTACAGGACTTTACGAACATTTCACGATGAGAACGCGGCCTCCGCCGCGCCGACAGGCTGGATCGGCGATCGCGAAGTTTTGCCCTCGGGAGGACCATTAACTAGTAGAGACCGGAGACACATCGAGGACGCGGATCCCGCCGCGTTCCCGTTCGAAAGAGGCCGACATGACCCTTGTAGTCGCCGACTCGCGCCATACAGCCCAGGCGGTATGCCGAGCCGTAGGCCCAGGCGCTCGCCTAGCGCACTCGACCGAAGCGTTCGGCGCTCTCGACGGGGAGGTCGAACCGGTGGTGGTCGTTTGCCATGGGCGGATTCGGCAGGAGCAGGTCGAGTTGTTGGTGAGGTTGGAGCGCGAGCGGCCGTGGGTGCCGGTGGTTCTCGTGGCGGACCCCGATCCCGAGTTGGCCAGACAACTGCTCCGTGTGCGTACGTCAGCAATGGTCTGGCTCACCGAACTGGAGACGCACCTTCGACGCCGCCTGGACGCCGTGCGCGCGACATGGGGCCTGTGGAGCCTGGCGGGCGCGTTCGAGCGCTCCTCGCTGCCCCCCGCGCTCGGGAAAGCCCTCGTCCATGCGGCGCGGCGGGCCGCGAAGCGACCGGTCCGCAACGTACGGGAACTGGCCAGGGACGTGGGCTGCGCGCCCGTAACGCTGTTCAGGCAGTTCGGAGCGCGAGCGAACGGCGTGACGACCCTGAGCGCGTTCATCGCCGGCCTCTCGGTCCTGAGGGTGTATGAGCTTCGCCGGTCTGGCCTGAACTGGAAACGCGTGGAGCAACACATGCAGCTCGGCCGGGCCACCATAACCCGAAGAGCAAAGGTCTGGCCGGGCTGCCCGCCGGGGGAACTGGTACAGATGACGCCGGATCGGCTCTTCGCAGCGTTCACGGCGGAACATGTCCGACCGATCCTTCCGACCATATCGGACGGGGTGTCCACTCTCGATCATGAGTAAACGGTTTGGGTCAAATCGACACGTTTCTCTCTCTGGTTACAGGCGTCGCGCACCGCCAGCTTTCATGCCGAAATCGTCGATACGCGAGTTCGTCAGTCGTTGAGTTCGGGTTTCGGACCGGGATGCCGGGTGAGACAGGTTTCCCGGAAGGGAGGGGACAGGAGGAGCAGTGCTTGATGCTCCAGGACGTGGCGTTTCGGGCGCGAGGTTCTCCCGTGGAGTGCGTTTGGTGCTCCCGCTGCTGGCTTCCGCTTCCGGCGGGGTGGCGCAGGAGGAGATCGCAATCCCGGATGATCCGGCCCCGCCCTGCGTGATCGAACTCATGCCCGCCGGCCCCGAGCTCGGCGGAGGGGCCGTGGCGGCGTTGGATGACACCTGGCCATCCTACGTTCCCGAGATCGAACTTCTGCCCGAGGGTCGCATCGCGATGGCAGAGAGTTTTTCCGACCGCTTCTTCGTGGCGTCTCGGGACGGCTCGGGCGGCCACTGGGTGGGACGCGGCGGCGAGGGGCCGGGCGAATACAGCTTCGTCCGGTGGGTGATGCCGGCGGGGGAGCGCCTGCACGTATTCGATCCCATGCTGATGCGCCGAACCGTGCTGGACGCGACGACCTTCGATGTCGTGCATACCAATCCCTTGGAACCGATCCAGTTTCTCGGCGACGCGCAGATGCTGGACGACTCTTCCTACGTGATCAACGGAGCGATATACACGAGGGACCGCGCCGGGTACGTCCTCCACCTGTTCAACGGGGAGGGCGAAGTGGTCCGCTCGTTCGACGAAATACCGGTCGCGATACCCGGCGAGGAGCCGATCCGCGGCGACAGGCGATTGCTCGCACCGGCTCGGGGTGGCGGTGTATGGTCGGGCTGGGGATCGGAATACCGGCTCGATCTGTGGGACGCGGCCTCGGGGACCCGACGGCGCTCGCTGGTTCGGAATGCGTCCTGGTTCCGCCCTCACAACGGATGGGGAGGGGAGTGGCATCCGGACCGTCCCGATAATCCGGTAATCGCCGACATCATGGAGGACTCGGAGGACCGGTTATGGGTGCTCGTTCTGGTGGCATCCGACCGGTGGTCGGAGTGCTGGGTGCGGGAGCCGCCGTCCGTGCACCCCGAGGCTCCCGAGTACACGCCGCGTCCGGGTTGCCCACGCTTCGCGAGACGGCTCGAAGTGCTTGATCCCGAAACCGGGCGCGTTCTCGCGGCGCAGACCCTTCCGCCCGACCTCTGGCTGCGGAGGCTCACCGGAGGAGAGGCATTCTCGGTGGTGGAAGACGAATTCGGTTTTGCCACCGTGCGGCAGTGGCGACCGGCTCTGCGGCCGGCGAACGATTCACAAGGAGAGGGACAATGCTGAGAGAGTCAGGGAGGTTCGCGGGAAGCCTCGCGTGGATTCTCGCGATTGCGGTCGCGTGGACCGCATCCGGTCCGAGTCGGGCCGAAGCGCAAGATTGCGTGACCTGCGCCAACGGGCGGGTTGAGGACCAGTCTGGCCACACAGCAAAGGGAGTCCGCTCGTTTGTCGATTCTGTCGATCCCGGGTTCAGCGGGAAGCGGCAACCGGCTTCCGTGGTTTCGCTTCCGATAGAAGCCGACCGGCTCTGGGAGGAAATCTGCGGTGACGCCGCGCTCCCCCGAGACGGGCCGGGCGAGTTCCGAATGCTGCGCGCACTCGCTGCTGCAAACGGCGGCGTGTTGATGGCGGGCCTTACGCGGGTGGACCGAAGGGACCGGGAGGGCGGCTTGGTGTGGTCGTGGCGTCCGGGCGGCGAGGTGGTGGCGGATGTTTGCGTCTTCCAAGACGGCGCGGCAGTCCCGGCCCCGGGGGGCCGGGCCGTGGTCCGCGGTCCCGATGGCTCGGCACTCGGCCTCGGGAGCCCCGATGCTCCGCACCCCACTTCGGCGAACGACTACGAGACGGCCGTTCGGCTGGCCGGGGAGCTGGATAGTTCGAACATCGCCTGCATCGGAGATGTGGCATACGTCCAGGCCGGCAACACGATCTCGGGACACACGCTGGACGGCCGGACGTTCACCGTATCGATTCCGGGAGAGTTTCAGGAGGCCGCGCGACGGCGCCGAGAACCGGCCCCCTCGGGAGATCGCGGGTACGCCGCTTGGTACGCGGACTTGGCGCATGACGGCGGGGGGCGCCTGGTGCTCACGATGCCCCACTGGCGCCTCGACGACATCGAAGCGGTCGGTTCGGTGATCGATCCGCGGTCTGGCTGTTATTCGCTGGTCGTCGAACCCGGAGGTGCCGGTGGCGTGAAGATGTCCCGCCAGTTCATGGGCGTGTACCGCGACAGCGCGGTCGTGTACTACCGCGGCCAAAGCGCGCGCACCGTGCGTGGACGCGAGGTGACCGTGATCGACCCAGAGGCGTTCATGATCGCACTCAGACCCCTGCGGCGCGCGGGCGGTACTCCGTGCGAGGGCGGGGGACATTAGGGACTCGTAGCGTTCGCCTGTGGATTCCCGTCTTGTCGTGGTGCATGGCCGGTTCGGTTACCCGGCGGCCGGCGGACCCTTCGGGGTACGAGCAGGTGCCGTTGCCGGACTCGCGGGTCCTGGGCGGTGGCAGGCATCTCTACCTTCTTCTGTCCCCCGGAGGACGACCGACGTCCAGGCGTGGATTGCGATGAGAACTCCGGCTCCACGAGCGCCGGCCCCCCCTCGAACGTCTGCGATCTTCTCGAGGCCCTCTGCGCTTCGTGCGCCACGAATCCGGCAGGTTGCCTTGTCTGTCCGAGCCTGAGGTATTGTGGGGGGTAGCACTCACGTAGCCTCTCAACAACTTCGAGAACGACACGTAAGTTCCATCTGAGAGCACAACGCCCCCGGCCCTCCCCAGTCGGAGAAACCGGGGGCGTTGTTTCAGACCAGGTCGTAGCGGTCGAGGTTCATCACCTTGTTCCAGGTGGCGACGAAGTCGCGCACGAAGGCCTCCTGCCCGTCGTCGCACCCGTAGACCTCCGCCAGCGCCCGGAGTTCGGAGTTCGAACCGAAGACAAGATCCGCCTCCGTAGCCGTCCACCGGACCTCGCCGGTCGCGTCGCGGCCCTCGAACGCGCCGTCGGCTGACGCCCGCCATTCGGTGCTCATGTCGAGCAGGTTCACGAAGAAATCGTTCGTCAGCATTCCGGGCCGGTCGGTGAACACGCCGTGCGCGGCCCCCCCGGTGTTCGCGTTCAGGACGCGCATGCCGCCGACCAGCGCGGTCATCTCGGGCGCGGTCAGCGTGAGCATGCAGGCCCGCTCCACGAGTTGTTCGGCCGCGGACGCTCCGTTTCCGCCCTTGATGTAGTTGCGGAACCCGTCCGCGGCGGGTTCCAGCACGGCGAACGACTCCGCGTCCGTCCACTCCTCCGAGGCGTCCGTGCGCCCCGGCACGAACGGCACCTGCACGTCGTGCCCGGCGGCGCGGGCCGCCTGCTCGACGCCCGCGCACCCCGCGAGGACGATGAGATCGGCGAGGGAGACCCGCTTGTCGCCGGTCTGCGCCTCGTTGAACTCCGTCTGGATCGCTTCCAGCGTTTGCAGCGCTGCCGCCAGCTCGGCCGGGTCGTTCGCTTCCCAGTCCGGTGGCGTTATGTAACGTAACATGGTATAATACAACATGTTATGATCACGTTCGGTGGCCGCTGATCACCCCTGCAATCACCCTTTCCACGCCGGGTAGCGGAATCCATGGACCGCCGCCGATCCCCCGTTTCCCGTTCCGTCGTCCCGTGAAACCCTGTCTCATCCGATAAGGTCTCCCGCGAAGGACGCGGCTCGGCTCGTGGCGATGCTGAGTTGACGCGGAGGCCGCCTCGTCAAGCTATCATAACGGGGTAGAGGACATGGCCACACCGCGGGCGAGGAGAACAGAATGACGAAAGCCGATCTCGTTGAGCAGGCCGCCGATGCGCTCCGAGGGCGAGTCACCAAGAGGGATTGCGGGCTGGTGGTCGATGCCTTCCTCGACGCCGTGAAGGACACGCTGGTGGGTGGCGACAACATCGAGATCCGGGGCTTCGGCACCTTCAAGGTGCGGCACCGCAAGGCACGCACGGCCCGCAACCCCAGAACGGGCGAGGCGGTGGCGGTTCCACCGCGTGTTGCGCCGGTCTTCAAGCCATCGAATCACTTCAGCAGCCGGGTGGGCCGTGGCGCTGGCGGATCAGGTACGGAGTAGCCCCACGGGTCGCCGGCGAGCCGTTGCTTTGCGTCCGGAGGGCTACGAAGCGGCCCTCCGGTTTCTCCGCCGTCGAGACGGCGTTGCCGCTGGCTTGACGCAGGCTAAGGGCGTCAAGCCAGAATACCCCGTGTAGGACACCGGGCTGGCGAGGGGCTTGCCCCTTCGATCCCCTACACGTCTCGCGCCAGTGCGCGTAAGGATCGCGGGCGAGGGGTTCGCCGCATTCCACAGCGAGGGCGGCCCAGGCCAGCGTCAGCCTGCCTGCCCGCAGCCCCGGCGCACTTCCCACCGAGCGATGTAGGGCACGTCAAACGCGCCCCGGATCTGGACCCAGACCTCGTTCCGGCTGGCTTGGAGGATGTATGGCACATAGCCATCCGGCTGCCTCTCGATTCGTACGCTTCCCTCCAGATTGCCCTGTTCGTCGTAGATCTCCCATGTCGCGGCGCGAGGCAGAGTCTCGCGCCGGAGCCAGATCGAACCGTCGCTTCCGGCCACGATCCTTCCAACTGGGGGGTGTGTCTCGGGAAAGGTGATCGACTCCCGCGCGATCCGCCTCCGGCGTTCCGCGTCCCGAATGCCCCACGGGGGTCTGAGCCGCTCGGGCGTGAGGTCTCCGGCGATGCGAGCGGCGAACCGCTCCCGAATCGTTTCACGTTCTTCCCTTGTCACCGGCTGCGGCACGTAGGGCACGGCTCTGCGGAGCGTCGTGTCACCGGCAATGCCGATCCTGAGCAGGTCGAACGTCGGGTGTTCGTCCTCGGGGCGCACCTCCCCGATGAAGACCACCGCCGACCCATCGGCCACGGCGACCACGGGAAGCCAGGATTCGTGATCGGCGGGCATCAAAGGGTGCGAGGTCATCAAGCCGAAGCCCCGGTCGTCCGTTTCCCTTTGGATCGCATGGTCGGCGAGGTGGCGCTCGACCATCGCGATGGTGTCCACGATCTCGCCGGAGGCGGACAACCTCCGCAGGGGTGCCTGCCGGGAGAGCATGAACCGCTCCTCCTGTTGGTTGACCGTTCGGTAGGGCAGGAACGTGCCGTCGGCGAGCGGCGTGCCGGGCGCGAACGCCGACCCCTCCGCCGGCATCGGTATCTTGAAGCTGACTTGGCGGACGGACGTGCCGTCCGCGAGGAAGAACTGTGTCGTGAACCGGTCGCTCACCCACAGCGTATCCGCCCGCCAGCCCATCCTTCGCGGATCGGACCCGAACTCGCCGGGTCCGCCGCCAGCGCGCCCGATCCGACCTGCCGGACGTCCATCGAGCTCGAATACGGTAACGGAGTATTCCCAAGCCTGAATCAGGTAGATCCGGCCATCCGGTCCGGTGTTCATGGCCCGTAGCGGACTCAGGGCGTCCTCGCCGTCCACGGACCCCAGCCGCAGGGTCTCCACGAGTTGCCACGGGGCGTCGCAAGCCGGCTGCTGCGCGGCCGCGATGGCCGGTAAAAACACGATCGCGCCGATTGCCGCGAAGACGCGGACCGACGACAAGGATCCTGACACTACCGTATCTCCGTTTGGATGCGACGAACTCCAATCCGTGCGACACCCGTTTCGTCAGACTGCCTACCGAGTCTCTTGCAATGTGGAGGCGACGGTTCAAGGGCTCAACATCAGCGTCTTCTGGGACGATGCCGGCCTTCTCGCGTTGCGAAACGACAACCTCCGACTTCTGGCTCGCCTCGCTCGGCTTCGCGCGGGGGGCGAGACACCCGAGACCCAGCACCTGATCGCTCTGTCCGGCGTTTGGCTCGGGTCGGCCAACGACCACACCCGTCCGGCTTCCCCGCGAAAGGGCTGGCGGCACGGCTCCGAGCCGGAGGCTCCGGAACGGGATGCCGCAGCCCATCCCGTTCCCTATTCGGACGGCCCGACAGACGGGGGATCCGAAGGGGGCGAAGCGCCCCTTCGACAGCCGCGACGTTCAACGTCGCGTCGGCTGGCTCACGCACCTTAAGAGCGTAAGCCAGCCCTCGGCGGAGCCGCCGAAAACGCTCTCCGGGCATCGCCCGGCCCAACCCCTTCCGCGATTCCGCGGACGAACTTCGGAGCCTCTCGGTCGGCAGATTCGCGGACGGCGGGGACGAAGGCTAGGACCTTACCCCCGGACCGGCCGTGCGAAGGGCTTGGAACACGTCGTATCCGGAGGCGGGACTTACATACCTGGGTTGAGGCAGCGAGCGATCGGGAGGGTGCATCGATGCAAGTCAAAGGGTTGAGCCTGTTGGAGTTGGCGGAGAAGTTCCCGACGGAAGCGGCGGCACGGAGGTGGTTCGAGCAGATCGTGTGGCCGGACGGGAACCGGCACTGCCCCCGGTGCGGGAGTCTGGGGACTTACCGTTGCAGGCACGCGAAGATGCCGTACCGGTGCCGGGACTGCGGGAAGTACTTCTCGGTCAAGACGGGGACGCCGATGGCGGGCTCCCCGCTCCCCTTGAGGAAATGGGCCTACGCGATCCACCTGAACATGAGCAGCCCGAAGGGGGTGGCGTCGACGAAGCTCGCGCACGACATCGGGGTGACGCAGAAGACGGCGTGGTTCATGCAGCACCGGATCCGGCAGATCTTCGTCCGGGACCGCCCGGCGCGGTTCGAGGGGCCGGTGGAGGTGGACGAGGCGTACATCGGGGGGAAGGAACACAACAAGCACGTGGACAAGCGGCTTCGCGAGGCGGGCTGGGCGGCGGGGAAGATCCCGGTGGTGGGGCTCAAGGACCGTGCCACGAACAGGGTGTCGGCCTACGTGGTGGGAAGCACGGATGCGAGGACGCTATGGCGGATCGTCACCGCGCACGCGGGGCCGGGCTCGGTGATCTACACCGACGAGTACCCGACGTACAGACGGCTGGCGCCGAGCTACCGGCACGGAGCGGCGAAGCACTCTGCGGGGGAGTGGGTGCGGGGCGACGCCCACACCAACGGCATGGAGAGCTTCTGGGCGATGCTCAAGCGGGCGTACATGGGGACGTTCCACGTGCTGAGCCGGAAGCATCTTCAGCGGTACGTGGACGAACTGGCGGGCAAGCACAACCTCCGGGCGCTCGGGACCATGGAGAGGATGCGGGAGGTCGTGGTTCACATGGCGGGCAAGCGCCTCACCTATCGGGATCTGGTGTACGGCCGGGGCGCGGCCCGCTACCCCGCCGTGCCCTACGCATGATCCGCTCGCGCACTTCGGGGTCCGTGGGCGTGAGGAGGATGCGGACCACCTCCGAGAAGCGAAGTCCCCGGTAGAACGGGTTCACGGCAACCGGGTCGAACTCCTCTTTCGGGTCCGGCGGGCGTTCGGCTGCGGGAGGGCGGTCGGATTCAGGCTTCGTCATGGCTGGTTCTCACCTTGGAGACGCAGAGGGCCCTGCGATCTTCCGCAGGGCCCTCCGAACTGCTCCCGTTCGACACCGCCAAGGGATCAGCGGTGCCACCGGATTGGTTTAGCTGGATGCCTCCTTGATCGTGATCGTGGCGGGCACCTGGTCGGGGGCACCGCTGCCACCTCCAACCATGATCGTTCCAGAACTGACGCTGGAACCCGATGCATCCACCTCGGCATCAGCCGTTCCCGACGTGTCGCCAGGATCGATGGTGACATCAACAGAGGCAACGGTGATTCCGGTCGCTGCGGCACCCGTGCCATCCGTGAATGCCACCGTAACGGTTCGCGCACTTCCGTCCGATGGGACCGCGTTGGCCAGCGTCGCCGTGATGGTGACCGTAGTGGCAGCATCGCCCACCGATATGTCATGGCTGGCCACCATCAGCAGCACGTCGTTGTCCTGCACGGTTACGGGAACGCTGCTGCCGCTTATGCCGTCAAAACCCCCGCCGGCAGCGCGGTGCGTCAGCGTCACCATGTCGTCCATGGCATCCTCGGGATCGTCGTCGTCCCGGGCGTCCTCGCCGGCGTTCACCGTGACGGTCTGTACGGCGTTCCACAACGTTGCTGTCGCGGCACCGGGGTCGCCGCCGCCGTCAGTGAAGGCGTCGAGTGCAGCCTGCGTCCCCGCGAACACGAACGTGCTGTCGTTGGTCGTTACGTTTCCGTCTTGACCGCCGACCGTGACCGTCGTCAGACCTGCCGGCTGCGCATCGAGTACGATGGTGTAGGTGCCGGTGGCCTCTTCGGCGATCATCAGTGCACCGTTGGCCAAGGTGGCGCCCGCAGCTCCAACCTCAGCGGCGAGGGTCATGCCGAGACCCCAGTCGATGGTGAAGAAACCAGCCGTGTAACCGGCAGTGTTGGCTCCCTCATCGTCACCGTTGGCGTCAACGGCCACGTCCGACACATTGAGGCGGAAGCAAAGGTTTTCCGAGCTTCCAGCGGCCTTGCGGATGGTGAAGGACTCCTCGAAATCGATGCTCTTCGTATCGTTCTCGACATCCTTCGCACGGACGCGTGGCGACGTTCCGACCGTCAGGTTCGTGTCCCCGCTGTCATCGGGGCCGCAGATGGCCTGCGAGCCCCCGTTGGACCACACGCTAAGCAGCGCCTCGTTGATCACGTTTGCGTCCCTGATCGAGCCGCTGACCGTCACCGTGACGCGGTCGGACGATCCGGCACTCACCGCACCGGGACCAGAGCCCGCAGTGAACGTGGGCGCCTTCGTGTCGCGAGTGAAGTTGAAGAATGCCGCAGCCCAGTTCGTCGGGAGAGCCCCGTCGCCGACGAGTACGCGCACGGCATGCGATCCCTCGCCCAAATCGGAGATGTTGGCCGTGACGTCTCCACCGCTGCGCGTCGCAAGGACCACCTCGGAACGATACCTCCCGCTCCGGTACCGCTGGCCGACGACGAGACCCAGACCGCTGGCATCCTCGCCCGTCTCGAGTTCCGGATCCTCGGCTTCGAACGTGACCGCGTCCACGCCCAAGACGACTTCCTCGTCCGGATTGAGGCGACTGACCTCCGGCGTCGTGCGGTCGACACCGAACTCACCGCCCGACTGTACCCTTGCGGTGCTGCCGCCGAGCCAGGTCGAGTTGCCGATCGCGTCCACCAGCGCCTGCAACTCGGCGACGTAGCAGTCGAGGCCGCCATCGTCGCTCAGTTCGCCCTTCGAGTCATCCTCGGGCAGCTCGCTGATGTTCCGCACGTCGTCCATTCCGTCACCGGGCACGAACGCGGTGCCCCGGGAGGCACCGTCCGTATTGGCCGTGACCGAGCAGTCGCCCACCGCGATGGTCTCGTTGACGCCACCCACGCCCATCTCGACGACGTTCGATACGACCAGACGCGCCGGTGTCGAACTCGAACCATCCGAGAAATACATCCCGTCAGATATGTTCTGGTTCCTGCGACCCTGGCCGTCACCGTAGTTGGCGCTGACGACGATCTGGGAAGTCCCATCCTGATTGATGCGCGGGGCCCGGAAGTCGAACTGGAACGGACCGGCCTTGGCCGTCTCGTCTCCTCTGAACTCGCCGGTCACGTCGAGCCCCTCGGCGTTCTTGATGAGACCGAGGTTCTCGATCCAGTACTCCGTCTCGCCCGGCACGTTCTCGACCGCACCGTTGCCCGTCCACGAGGCCGTGCCGATCGACCACGTGAACGGCGCCTCGTCGTCGACCGGGAAGTGCGGGGCACCATTGGCCCTGCGGAAACTCAGGCCTCCGGAACCGAAAGCAGGCTGCGGATCCGTCGCCACCGGCGGCCGCGCCGTGTTCGTGTGGATCGTCCCGAGCTGCATCTCACCGACCATCGTGCCCGTGTAGGACACCGGGCAGGCGTGGAAGCTGTTCACGTTGCCCTCGACAGGACGCCCGCCGTAGAACGTGAGACCCTTGGTGGTCTCCGACACCACGGACATCTCGCCCGCCTCGTGGGCGATCATCACGAACCCCGAGTTCTTCAGCGTGATCGGCTGCGTCGCCACCACGCTCCGGGTCTTACCCTCGTCCGTCGTCACGAATGCGCCCAGGGCGTAGTCGCCGTTGGCGTACCTGGGCATGAGCTGCATACCCATGCACTCGCCTTCAACGGCGTTGGTGTCGAGGAAGCAGTCCACCTCGATCTGCCCGCCCGACGACGCGAGACCGGTCGCCGGGTCCGCGTCGGCCGAGGAGCCGCGGCACTGGATCGTCTCATCGCCCAGCATGAGCGCGATCCCCGTCACCGTCTCGTCGTTGGGCTGCACGTCGAGGATGACTGAGATGTCGCCCGACACGTTCGTCGGGTTGATGGACAGCGACCGGTCCTCGACGCTCCGGAGGCCGAAGATCGCGACCGTGGCCTCTCTGAGGCCCGACTGGCCCACCGTGACGTTGAACCCTTGGTTGGCCTGGAGACCGACCGGGTCTGCCGCCGTGATAGTGACAACGGCTTACAGCTCATAAGTAGCTTGTTTATAAATCTGTTACGGATTGCGAAATCGTTGATGTTACCTCATTCCAACCCTCAATCACGATTCCGGTCGTCGGCCCAGGCAGGCGGCCCCGTCGTTCATGAGGCGGCGGTGGCGCTCGACCGGGTCCGTGCGCCGATATGCGGGCTTTCGCCCTTGTTATGCACGACGTACGCGGTCGTCGGCCAGGTAGGCGGCCCAGTCGTTCATGAGGTGGCGCCGGCGCTCGAACAGGTCCGTGCGCCGGTAGGCCGCCTCGACCTTGTTTTGCACGACATGCGCCAGGGCCGCCTCGACGACCTCCCGGGGATGATCCGTGTTCTCGGCCGCCCAGTCGCGGAAGCTCGACCGGAAGCCGTGCGGCACGGCCCCGATCTCGTGTCTATGCAGGAGTCGGCGCAGCGTTTTCTCCGACAGCGGCTTCGCGCCACCCCGGGAGAACACGAACGGACTGTGGCCGTCGAGCTTTCGCGCCCGGGCGAGGATCTCCAGGGCGCGGGGACACAGCGGCACGCGATGCTCCCGCTTCGCCTTCATGCGCGCCGCGGGCACCGTCCACACCCTGGCGTCGTCATCGATCTCCTCCCACTCGGCCCACCGCACCTCGCCCCAGCGCGCCACCGTCAGGACCAGGAACTCGAACGCGAGCGGTCCGGCGGCGGACCGGCTCGATCCTCGCACCGCCCGGATCGCCGATGCGACCTCCCGATGCGGCAGGGCCCGCATGTGCCGAATCACGCGGTGTTGCGAGCCGAGCACAGGCCGGAGCCGGTCGCAGGGGTTGCCGGTGCGGAACTCCATCGCGACCGCCCAATCCAGCACCGAGCGGATGCGCTGCAGCACGACCCGGGCGGTGGCCGCCTTGGTGTACCAGATCGGGGAGAGGATCTCGAGCAGGTCCGCGCTCGTCACCTCCGACACCGCCACCTTGCCGATGCGCGGGAAGGCGTACCGGTGGAGGCTCGCCATCCAGTCGCTTGCGTGCTTCTCGCTGCGCCAGCCGGCCTGCTTCTGCTCCAGGACCCGCGCGGCGGCTTCGGCAAAGCTCGGCACGTCCTGGGCGCGCCGCCTCTCCGCCATCGGGTCGCCGCCCTCGCGGGCCAGCTTGCGGTTCGCCCGCGCCGTCACCCGGGCCTCGGCCAGCGAGACCAGCGCGACGCTGCCGAGTCCGAGGTCGCGGCGGCGCCCGCGGATGACGAGACGCTGGACCCAGCTCCGGGCTCCGCTCCGCTGGACGAACAGGTACAGCGTGTTGCCGTCGCAGTACCGGCCCGGCGGCGCCGCGCGCACGAACGCGGCCGAGAGCGCCTTGTCCGGATGACGACCCTTCGGCTTCCCTCCCGGTGCCGGACCGGCGGAGGAGGCCGGGCTATTCATCGCACCATACCGGGTATTTCATCACACCATAATAGAACGGCCTGCGGGTTCCGTGGCGCGAGCCCCGGCGTTATCATGGCCCGCCGCCGGCGGTTCGCGCGGCCGCCCGCGAGGAAACTCCGGTTCGGGCCGCCTCGTAGAATCGTTTCACCGATGGCGGCCGGTCCCGGATGACACCGGTTGCGGCAAGGACGGCGATGAGCGTCTTCGTCTTCATCATCATTATCGTGGCGCTCGTCACGTTCGGGGAAGTGGCCCAGAAATGGTTCGCGGCCCGCCCGTCGCCCACGCCGGTGGAACCGGGCCGGGACGACGAGATCGAGCGCCTGCGCGAGCATGTCGCGCTGCTGGCGAACCAGGTGGATCAGTTGACGGAGGAGCAGCGCTTCATGACCCGCCTCCTCGAGGGGGGCGGGCCGGCGAGCGGGGCGCCATCGCACGAGTCTCGCCCCGACGGGCGACCCGATTCACGAATGCGGGGACCGAACTGATGCTGAACAGAGAAGACATAGAGAGCTTCCTCATCCGCACGGAAGCGGACTATCAGGAACTCGACGAGGGACTGTGGATCGTCCACCCTGACGGCGCGAGCGCGGAGCGGCAGCCGAGGATCCTGGTGAACTACCAGCCGCCCGTGCTCGTCTGCCGCGCGGACATCCGCGACCTCCCGATCGACGATGAGGACCAGCTCGCGCTCTACCGGAGGCTCCTGGAGCTGAACGCGGTCGACCTCATCCACGGGGCCTACGGCCTCGAGGACGGAGAGGTCATCCTGAGCGACACGCTGGAGCTGGAGAACCTGGACTTCTCCGAGTTCCGCGCGACGCTCGAGAGCCTCACCCTCGCGCTGACGTCCCACTGGGACAGCCTCACCGTCGACATTCCGAACGACTGAAGAGCAAGCACAGGAAACGAGCATACACCATGGGTGTCCTGGACCGTCTTTCACGGCTGATTCGATCGAACCTCAACGACCTCATCGCTCGGGCCGAGAACCCCGAGAAGATGCTCACCACGATCATCGAGGACATGCGCCGCCAGCTCGCCCAGGCGAAGCAGGAGGTGGCGGTCGCGATCGCCGACGAACGCAAGCTGCGGGCGCAGTTCGAGGAGTCGCGCTCCACGGCGCAGGAGTGGGAGCGGCGGGCGCGGCTGGCGATCCGCGAGGGCCGCGATGACCTCGCGCGCCAGGCGCTCGTGCGCGGGCAGGAGCACGCCGAGCACGCGCGCGAGCTGGAGGCGCAGTGGCAGAACCACCGCGCCGAAACGGAGAAGCTCAAGGACTCGCTGCGCCAGCTGAACGCGAAGATCGAGGAGGCGAAGCGCAAGAAGAACCTCCTCATCGCGAAGCAGAAGCGCGCGGAGGCCCAGAAGCGCATCCACGACACGATGCAGGGGCTCCACGACAAGAGCGCCTTCCGCGCCTTCGACCAGATGACCGAGAAAATCGAGCAGGCGGAGCGCCAGGCGCTCGCGAGCGCGGAGGTCACCGAGGAACTCACCGGCGACACGCTCCTCAGCGAGTTCAAGGCGCTGGAGGCGGGGGGCGACGCGGCCGTGGAGGACCGGCTGCTGGAGATGAAGGCCTCCATGGGCCTCCTCCCCTCGGCGGAGCCAGAGGAGGTGAAAGCGCTCGGTGCCGGCGAGGACGCGGAGGGCGCGGCGGATTCCGGGTCGGAGGCGGGTGACGCCGGCGACGCCGCCGACGCGGAAGAGATTCCCGAGGCGGAACTCCTCGAACTGCTGGGCGAGTCCGGCGAGACGGAGCGGGCCGGGAGCGAATGAGCCCGGGCCCGGGGCGGAAGCGGCTCTCCTCCTCCCGGCTCGCGATCCTCGCGGAGGGGGCCTTCGGGGTCGAGACGGCGAAGACCGCCTCGTCCGCCGTGCGCTACCAGCCGGAGCGGGTGGGCGCCGTCATCGATTCCCGCTTCGCCGGCAGCACCGTGGGGGAGACGCTGGGCTTCGGCGGCGACATCCCCATCGTCGCGACCTTCGCCGAGGCGCTCGCGACCGAACCCCGCCCCGAAGCCCTGCTCGTGGGGATCGCGCCCCAGGGCGGGCAGCTCCCCGAGGCGTGGCGGGCCGTGCTCGTGGCCGCGCTCGAGGCGGGGCTCGACATCATCAGCGGCCTTCACTTCTTCCTCTGCGACGATCCCGAGCTTGAGGCGCTGGCGGACCGGCACGGCTGCACGCTGTTCGACCTCCGCAAACCGCCCCCGGACCTCCCGGTGGGCGCCGGCCGGGCCATGGGGACGGACGCGTTCCGGGTGCTCACGGTCGGCACGGACTGCAACACCGGAAAGATGACGGTCTCGCTCGAACTGCAGCGCGCCCTCGAGGCCCGGGGCGTGCGCGCCGGCTTCGCCGCCACGGGCCAGACGGGGATCCTCATCGCCGGCACGGGCATTGCCGTGGACGCGGTGGTGTCGGACTTCATCTCCGGCGCCGCCGAACGCCTCACGCTGGAGGCGGCGCGGGGCGAGGACGGCGCGGGCGTCGACATCGTGCTCGTCGAGGGCCAGGGGTCGCTCATGCACCCCGGCTACTCCGGCGTCACGCACGGCCTCCTGCACGGCACGCTGCCGCAGGCGATGATCCTCACCTGGATGCCGAGCCGCCCCCGCATCTACGGCGGCAACCACAGTTGGGTCGTGCTCCCGGAACTGGACGAAGTGATCCGCCGCTACGAGGACGCGCTCGCCTGGGCCTGCCCCGAAGTCCCCGGCCGCGTGATCGGCGTCTCGCTGGCGACCTACGACATCTCCGAGGACGACGCCCGCGCCGCCGTCCGCCACGCCCGCGACGTCACCGGCCTCCCCGCCACCGACCCCATCCGCTTCGGCCCTGATCCCCTCGTAGAAGCCATCCTGACCGCCCACAACACCCACCGGGAGGCTGCAGCCCCCGCCTGACGGCCCCGTGTCCGGCCTCTACGCTGAGGTCGTCGTCCGCGTCCGTTGATCGTCCGTTGAGAGCCCCTGCGATCCTGTGGTTGGCGATGCTGCCGGAAGTTTCCGCGCGGCAGGCCAACGGGTTACGTTCACATCATCCCAGGGATCCTCAATGTCCGAATCGAACACAGACGCAGCAGAACCCCGGACGGTGGTCGGCGAGCCCGGCGCCGCTGCGGGCCGCCGTTCGCACGCGGAAGGACACCGCGTAGTGGACGGGATCATGATCACGCGCTGGAATCTGAGCCTTTCGCTCACCCTCGCACTCGCGGTCGTGGCGGGCGGCTTCTCTATCCTGTGGGAGCGGACGACCGCCCTTCACGCGACGCAACTCGAACTCGTCACGCGGGTGACTCGGGTTGAGGTCCAGGTTGAAGGTCTGCGCGAGGACGTCACGGCTCTCCGCGAGGAACTGCACGAGAGCGTGGCGGCTCTCCGCGAGGAGATGGCAGCTCTCCGCGCGGAATTTCGTGAGGAGATGGCGGCTCTACGCGCGGAGCTTCGTGAGGAGATGGCGGCTCTACGCGAGGAGCTTGGGGGGGATATTCGGGAACGGGGCGATCTGACCCGCGCGCACGAGACGCTGGAGGTCGGCGCGCAATGACCGACCGGGCCCCGTCGGGGCCGCGCAAGCGCGTGTTCAGCGGGATCCAGCCGACGGGGCACGCGCATCTCGGGAACTATCTCGGGGTGTTCCGGCGCTGGGCGGCGATGGTCGACGAGTACGAGTGCTACTACTGCATCGTCGACCTGCACGCGATCACGCGCGAGTACGAGCGCGAGGATCTGCTGCGGCGCGTGTTCGATCTCACGGTGTCGCTCGTGGCCTCGGGGATCGACCCGGAACGCTGCACGCTCTTCGCGCAGTCGCACGTGCCCTACCACAGCGAACTCCAGTGGCTGTTCAACACGGTCACGCCGGTGGGCGACCTGGGGCGGATGACGCAGTTCAAGGAGAAGTCGCAGGGCCGGGAGTCGGTGAACGCGGGCCTTCTCAACTATCCGGTGCTGCAGGCGGCCGACATCCTCCTCTACCGGGCGCACTTCGTGCCGGTGGGCGAGGACCAGCGCCAGCACCTCGAGCTGTCGCGGGAGGTGGCGCGGCGCTGGAACGCGCGCTTCGGCGACGTCTTCCCGGAGCCGGAGACGCTGGTCGGGACGGGGGCTCGCGTCCGCGGGCTCGACGGCGTGGCGAAGATGTCGAAGTCGAAGGACAACACGGTGCGCATGGTGGCCGAGCCGGACGAACTGTGGGCGCGGCTGCGCACCGCGGTCACGGACCCGGCGCGGGTGCGGAAGGACGATCCAGGGAATCCACACGTGTGCAACGTCTTCGCCCTGCACGAGTTCTTCACCGATCCGGCGGAGCGGGAGGAGATCGAGATCCTCTGCCAGACGGCGGGGATCGGCTGCGTCGCCTGCAAGCGGCAGCTCACGGACAACGTGGCCGAGGACCTGGCCCCGGTGCGCGAACGCGCGGCGGAACTGCGTGCGCACCCGGAGCGGGTGATCGAGATCCTGGCGGCGGGGGCGGAGCGCGCCCGCGCCGAGGCCGCCCGCACGATGGAAGTGGTGCGTGAGCGCATGGGCGTCGGCCCCCGCACGCTGGACGCCGACCTGCCCGGCGTGGCCGGAGCCGCCACCGCAGCGGCCGCCACCCACGGCGACGGCGGCTGAGCCCCCAGGCCGGGAATCACCTTGCGCCGCTTCGTGATCTGGATGTACGCGCCTGAGACCCCCCACTGGTCGATGCCGGAGTGGTCGTTCGAACGCATTCGCGGCGCCCTGGACCCGGAGTGGGAGATCGAGTCGGTCCGCGTCGCGCTCGAGGCGACGGGCGACGGCGTGCGCGTGACGCCGCCGGAACTCCTGGCAGCCGTGGCCGACGCGGAGGTCTACTGCGGGTGGGGGATCCGGCGCGATGTCTTCCGTGCCGCCCGCAAGCTGTGCTGGTTCCACTCGGGCGCGGCCGGGGCGCGGAACTCGCTCTTCGAGGAGATGCGGGAGAGCGACGTCATCTTCACGAACTCGGCGGGCATGTACGCGGACTCGCTGGCGGACCACGCCCTGGCCGGCATCCTGTACTTCGTCCGCGGCCTGGACCTGGCGGTGCGGGCGCAGCGCGAACGCGAGTGGGTCCAGTCCGCGCTGAACTCGCCCCGCAGCCCCCTGCACGCCGCGCCCGCCGCCGGCGAGGTGGCCGGGGCCTCGCTCGGCATCATCGGCTACGGCGGCATCGGATCGGCGCTCGGCCGCCGCGCGCACGCCGTCGGCATGCGAGTTCAGGCCATTCGCCGAACCGTGGGCCCAAAGCCCCCCGAGCTCGACCGCCTGGACGGGCCCGGCCATTTGCCCAAACTCCTGGAATCCTCGGACTTCGTCGCCCTCACCGCCCCCGAGACGCCGGAGACCAAGGGCCTGCTCGGCGCCGCGGAACTCGCGCGCATGAAGCCGGGCGCCGTGCTCATCAACCTCGCCCGCGGCACCCTCGTGGATGAAGCCGCGCTCGTCCGGGCGCTGGAGGGGGGACACCTGCGCGGCGCAATGCTGGACGTGTTCAGGATGGAGCCGCTCCCGTCCCGCCACCCACTGTGGGGGCTGGAGAACGTCCTCATCACCCCGCACGTGGGCGGCACCTCGGCCCGCTTCTGGCAGCGCGAGACGGACCTCATCGTGCGCAACATCTCCCGCTACCAGCGCGGCGCCCCCCTCGAGAACCAGGTAGACAAGACGCGCGGCTACTGACCTTGAAGCCTTCCCGATGATACCACCTTGAGTCCTGCCCGGAACTTGGGTTCGAGACACCAACGAACCCGAGACGCTGGAGAACGCCGTCCTCATGGGCGACGAGAAACTGCGCGAGAAAATGCGCCGGTCGCCCGCCGGCTGGAGGCTTCGCGAACTTCACAAGCTCTACCGCAGCTACGGGTTCCACCGACGTGAAGGGAGCAAGCACGCGATCTACCATCATCCAGACCATCCGCAGATACGAGCGACCGTTGCGCGGCACGACCCTCCGCCTAACGTGTATGTGAGGGACGCCTTGGATCTCATCGACAGGCTTGAAGCAGCGGGAGGTGTCCGGTGAGCACTAAAGCAGGGAACGTCAACTACTACATGAGTCTGCCCTACGGCGAGCGGGTCCTGCAGGAAGTTCTCGACGACGGATCGTCGTACTACGTCGCCCGCGTCGTCGAGTTGGAGGGGTGCACGAGCCACGGCGATACGCCCGACGAGGCGCTATGGAACCTCCAGGACGCCAAGCAACTCTACATCGAAACGATGCTTGAAGACGGTCTCAAGCCACCGCTTCCCCGGAACTAGGCAGTACAGCGGGCGACATGAATCGCAGCAACCGTGCTCGACAGGATGCGCGGCTACTGCGTCGCGGCCACGGCGCGACGTTCCCGCAGGAACGTCCCCGGACCCCTCCCGCTACCTTGAAGGCGGTCCCCGATGACGCCACATTGAGCCCTGCCCGGAACTTGGGTTCGAGACACCGAAAACGAACCCGAGACACGAGGAGACGGTGATGACGGCAGAAGGTTGGACAATCATCGGGGCGACCATCGCGCTCGTCGGCATATTCGCGCCGGTGCTCATGGGGATCCGCCGCGACCTTACGGATCTGCGTGAACGCATGGCCAGACTCGAAGGTCTGTTCGAAGGCTTCATCCGCCGGGACGAAAAGGCGCCGAGCCACTCCGCCTGAGGCGCGAACCCCCGGAGACGTTCCCGCGGGAACGTCCATGACGCGCCATTGACCCTAGCTTCGGAAGTTCCATGAGAGATCTTTCAGGTGTGCATCCGCCCGTGGCCACGCCGTTCGGCGAGGACGGCGAGTTGGCGCTCGACGCGTTCGACAACAACCTGCGCGAGTGGCTCTCGCACCCCATCGCCGGCATCGTCGTGGCCGGTTCCACGGGAGAGGCGCCGCTCCTCGACCGCCGGGAACTGTGGAAGCTGGTGGAGACCACGGCCGCGCGCATCGGAGACCGTACGCTGACCGTCGGAACGGGGGCCGAGTCCACGCGCGAGGTGATATTCGTGACCCGCAAGGTGGCCGAGCTTGGCGCGCACGCCGTCCTCGTGCGCTCTCCCTCATACTACCTGAAGGCGATGCGGCCCGATGTCGTGCGCGATCACTTCCTCGCGGTGGCGGACGCGTCGCCCGTGCCCGTCGTCCTCTACCACATCCCCCAGTTCGTCCCCGTGCACCTGACGCCCGATCTCGTGGGCCGGCTCGTCGAACACCCCAACATCATCGGGATCAAGGATTCCTCGGGCGATCTCCGGAACCTCGGCCAACTCATCGAGGCGTGCGGCCGCAACGCGCAGGTGCTCGTGGGCTCCGGCGCGCTCCTCTACGCCGCGCTCGAGGCCGGGGCGGCCGGCGGCATCCTCGGCGTGGCCGTGATCGCGACCCGCTCCTGCTGCCAGATCTACGACGCCTGGAAGGAGGGCGACCACCGCCGCGCCGGAGCCATGCAGGAACGCGTGGCGCCGCTCCACAAGAGCCTCGTGGCGGAGGGCGGCATCGCCGCGGTCAAAGCCGCGCTCGACCGCCTCGGCCTCTACGGCGGCAGCCCCCGCAGCCCGCTGCAGCCCGCCGACGCCGCCAAGCTCGCCAAGGTCGACGCCGCCCTCGAAGCCGCCACCCTCGGCGTCTCCGCCTGAAGCTGACGGCAGATCTCCAGACTCGCGCGATGAACGAACTCGACGCCGCCATCGCGGAATGGCACCGGGTTCGCGGGGACATCGCGCCCGAGGACGACGAACGTCTGTGGCAGAAGCTCCGCCTCGAGTGGAACTACAACAGCAACCACATCGAGGGGAACACGCTCACGTACGATGAGACCGTCCTCCTGCTGCTTCACGATCAGGTCGCCGGGTCCCACCCGATGCGCGACTACGAGGAGATGAAGGCGCACAACGTCGCGATCGAACTCGTCCGCCAGCTTTCGACCGCCGAGCAGCCGCTGACCGAGGCAGACATCCGGGAACTGAACCGGAAACTCCTGAAGGAGCCCTTCTGGAAGACGGCGGAAACGCCCGATGGCGGGACGACGCGCAAGTGGATCGAGCCCGGGAAGTACAAGACGCAGCCGAACCACGTGAGGACGCGCACGGGGGAACTCCACCGGTTCGCGGAACCCGAGGAGACGCCCTCACGGATGGAGGAATGGGTACGCCGGTTGCGGAACGATCTGGACCGGACGGATTACCCGCTCCCCGAGTTCCTGGCCGAATCACACTGGTCGTTCGCGAACATCCATCCCTTCGACGATGGAAACGGACGCACGGCACGACTGATCACCAACTACATCCTGCTCCGCAAAGACCTCCTCCCCATCGTGATCAAGAGCGCCGACCGCGACCGCTACCTCGCTGCCCTGCGGCAGGCGGATGCGGGAAACGGCCAGCCGCTCGCCGACTTCATGCGGGCTCAGCTGCTATGGTCGCTCGACCTCGGCGTCCGCGCCGCCCGCGCCGAGCCGATCGCCGACCCCGAGGACCTCGACAAGGAGATCTCCCTCTTCGTGGAGGGCCGAAGGCCTCGCGAGACGATCAAGTTCGACGCCGAAACCGTTGACGCTATCTACGACTTGGACGTTCGCCCCACCGTGGAGGCCCTCGACCAACGTATGGAGAAGTTCGTGCCGCTTTTCCGCGACTGCACGGGAACTTCCTTCATCGTCGCGGGCTCGTGCAGGATGGAAGGCCGTGCCGTCCTGCAAGCTCCGGACTGGGATCGGTTCCGCGCCGACCCGGTATTTGACACGGACGGGTTTGCTCTCGGCCTGCCCGACATAACCCTCATGCGCAGGTATAATCTGGGGGACTATTGCGGTCCGTCCGATCAGGGATTCTCTCTGCTACTTGAGGTCAAATGGTTGCTGGGGACGAGCGGGCGACGGTTCACGGCGACCATCAATGGGAAGGTTGTCGAGGGTGCGTCCCAGGGACTCCCGCTCGCGCGGCTCGAAACGGAATCGACGAACGTAGAGGAGAGAGTCGAGACGATCTGCCGGGCCGTCATGGGCGAGATCCGGCTTCAGTCGCAGCAGCCGGATCCGGCTTAGCGAGGAAACAGGAGACACGTGTTCAGTGACAGGGTGCGTTGCGTCGTTGTGGTGGGGGCGCAGTGGGGAGATGAGGGGAAGGGGAAGATCGTGGACGTGCTCGCGGAGCAGGCCACGATCGTGGCGCGCTACCAGGGGGGCGCGAACGCGGGGCACACGGTGCGCGTGGGCGAGGGCGCGAACGAGGAGGAGTTCATCCTCCACCTCATCCCCTCCGGAATCCTGAATCGAGAGACGCGCTGCCTGCTCGGAAACGGCGTGGTCGTGGATCCGTGGGTGCTGGCGCGGGAGATGGACACGCTCCGGTCGCGCGGTATCGACCTCGACGGGCGCCTGGGGCTGAGCCGGCGCGCGCATCTCGTCCTCCCCTATCACCGGCTGCTCGATGCGGCGCAGGAAGACAGCCGGGGCTCGAAGAAGATCGGGACGACGGGGCGGGGGATCGGCCCGGCGTACCGCGACAAGATCTCGCGCACCGGGCTCCGCGTCGGCGATCTGCGCGACCTCGACCGCACCCGCGAGATCGTGGCCGCGGCGGCGCTGCACGCGAACGTCACGCTGGCGGGACTCGGCGACGAGCGGCGCGTGGACGCGGACGAGGTGATGTCGGAACTGGAGACGGTCCGCCCGGCCATGGTGGAGCTGTTGACGGACGCGGGGGACGAGATCCGCGGCGGGCTGGCCTCGGGGGGACGCGTCCTCCTCGAAGGGGCGCAGGGGGCGCTCCTCGACATCGACCACGGGACGTATCCGTTCGTCACCTCCTCGACGACGACGGCGGGAGGCGCCGCCTCGGGGGTCGGGATCGGGCCCACCCTGATCGATGAGGTGATCGGCGTGGTGAAGGCCTACATCACACGGGTGGGCGAGGGCCCGCTGCCGACGGAACTCCCGGAGGCCGAGGCCGAACGCCTGCGGCAGCTCGGCGGCGAGTTCGGCGCGACTACCGGCCGCCCCCGCCGCCCCGGCTGGTTCGATGGCAGCGTCGCCCGCTATGCGGCCGGCGTGAACGGCCTCACCGGCCTCGCGGTCACGAAGCTGGACGTGCTCGACACCTTCGAGACGATCCGGCTCTCGACCGGCTACGAACTCGACGGGGCGCCGACCGCGTCCTTCCCGGACTCCGTCGCGGACCTCGCGCGCGTGCATCCGGTCTACGAACGCTGGGCGGGCTGGAACGCGGACACGACCGGGTGCCGGGCCTTCGGCGACCTGCCGATTTCCGCGCGCCGCTACGTCGCGAGGATCGAGGAAGTCTGCGCCGCCCCCATCCGCTTCGTGGGCGTCGGCGCGGCCCGGCGCGAGACGATCGCGCTGTCCACGGGAGCCGCCGCCTGATTTCGTTGCCCGAATTCGTTGCCTGAAATCGAGAAAACCCCTAAACTGCGCGGCTCAATACGGATCGGGTGCGGGCGGTTCGGCGCCTTCTCGAGACGCGAATGGAAACCTTCCAATCGCGTTTTTTTGATGCCTGGAACGGTAGATGTTCGAACGCCTGGGTGACCGGCTGGACGGTGCGCTGAAGAAGCTGCGTCAGCGCGGCGTCATCACGGAAAAGATGCTGGACGAGGGGCTGCGCGAGGTACGGCGCGCCCTGCTCGAGGCGGACGTCAACTTCCGGGTCGTGCGCGACTTCCTCGCGAAGGTGAAGGAGCGCGCGCTCGGCGAGGATGTGTTGAAGTCGGTTCGGCCGGGCGATCAGGTCGTGAAGATCGTCCACGACGAACTCGTCGCCCTGCTGGGCGAGGCGGCGCCGGCGGAGTCGGAGGCGTCGGTTCCGCCCACGGTGGTCATGCTCGTCGGCCTGCAGGGGTCGGGGAAGACGACGACGGCGGCGAAGCTGGGGCGGCGCCTGGCGAAGGAGGGGCGGCGGCCGGCGCTCGTGGCGTGCGATCCGTACCGCCCGGCGGCGCCGGAGCAGTTGGAGGCGCTGGCGGCGCGGATCGGCGTCCCGCTCCTGGCGCGGCCGAGCGGCGAGGACATGTCGGAACTCGCTCGCGGCGCGCTGGACGAGGCGAGGCGGAGCGGGGTCACGCACCTGCTCCTCGACATGGCCGGCCGGCTGCAGGCGGACGAGGAGTTGCTGGACGAACTCCGCCGCGTGAAGGCGACCGTGGAACCGCAGCAGGTCCTGCTCGTGGCGGACGGGATGACCGGGCAGGAAGCGGTGCGGATCGCCGAGGGATTCCACGGCGCGGTGGGACTGACGGGGATCGTCCTCACGAAGATGGATGGGGACGCGCGCGGGGGCGCGGCGCTCTCGATCTACAGCGTGCTCGGCGTGCCGATCCGATTTGTCGGAACGGGCGAACGGCCCGAGGACCTCACGGTCTTCGATCCGGAGCGCATGGCCGGCCGGATCCTCCAGATGGGGGACATCGTCGGCCTCGTGGAGCGCGCGCAGCAGACGGTCGACCTCGGCGAGACCGAGCGGTTGCAGAAGAAGATGCTTGCGGGGAAGGGGGAGTTCGATCTGGCGGACTTCCTGACTTCCATACAGCAGATCCAGAAGATGGGACCCCTGAAGGGGTTGCTGAAGATGATGCCGGGTATCGACGCGCGCATGCTGGACCAGGCGGACGTCGACCCCAGGCGGGTGAGGCACCTGGAGGCGATCATCCTCTCGATGACGCCGGAGGAGCGGCGGCGGCCGGAGATCCTCAACGGGTCGCGGCGGGCGCGGATCGCGAAGGGATCGGGGCGGCCGGTGCACGAGGTGAACCGGCTCCTCAAGCAGTTCCGTGAAATGCGGAAGATGATGAAACAGATGGGCAAGCTCATGCCCGGGATGATGCCGGGAGGTCCCGGCGACCTTGGCCAGCTCGGCAAGGGACTGGGCTAGAATCGGAGAACTGAATGGCGACGACAATCAGGCTCAAGCGGCGTGGGGCGAAGAAGGCGGCCTCGTTCCGCATCATCGTGACGGATTCGCGGGAGGGGACGGCGGGCGCGTCGATCGAGCGGCTCGGCCTCTACAACCCCCGCACGCAGCCGTCACTCGTGCGGATCAACGCCGCGCGCACGCTGCACTGGCTCAACGAGGGCGCGCAGCCGACGGACACCGTGCGCTCGCTCCTGCGGAAGACGGGCGTCTGGAAGCAGTTCCACGACGGCGTGGATCCGGGGTCGCTCGAGACGGCGATCATCGAGATCGGTCCGCCGCCGGGGCAGCGCGGCACCTCGCAGCGTCCGAAGCCGAGCGCCGAGGCCCCGCCGGAGCCCGAGCCGGAGCAGCCCGCCGCCGAGAAGGCCGCCCCGGCCGAGCCGGCGCCGGAAGCCGAAGCGGCGCCTGAGGCGGAGGCTGCCCCCGAAGCGGAGGCGGCGCCCGAAGCCGAGGCAGCGACCGAAGCGGAGGCAGCGACCGAGACCGAGGCGGCCGCTCCGGGCGACGACGCTCCGGCTGACGCGGCCGGCGCCGACGACGCGGCGAAAGCCGACGCCGACTAGCCTCGCGTCCACCATGTCCGACGCGCCCGTGATCGTGGCCCGCATCGCCCGGCCGCACGGGATCCGCGGCGGGCTGCTCCTGGAAGCCGAGACCGACCACGCCGCGGCGCTCTTCCAGGCGGGTCGCCGGCTCCATCTCATCGACGCGCGCGCGGCCATGGGCGGCCGCACGGCCACGGGCGGGCACGCCGACACGGGCGGCGCGCCCCCGCCCCGCGCGCTCACGCTGGAGACGGCGCGGCTCCACGGCGGGCGGTGGCTCGTCGAGGTCCGCGAGGTGGCGGACCGCACCGCGGCCGAGGAGCTCCGCGGCGCGCGCCTGGCCGTCCCCCGCGAAGAGCTTCCGGAGCTGCCGGACGGGGGCTACCTGCTGCACGATCTGATCGGCATGTCGGTCTGCGAGGAGGACACGACGATCGGAGTGATCCGGGAGGTGTACGATCAACCCGGCGCGCCGCTCCTCGCGCTCGACGTCGACGGCCGCGAGCGGCTCGTCCCGTTCGAGGCGGACCTCGTCGTGGAACTGGACTTCGAGGCCGGCGAGGTCCGCATGAAGCTCCCCGACGGCCTGCTCGACATCTGACGCAGCTGACGCATCTGACGGGAACGGTCCCATGCGAATCAACGTCCTCACGATCTTCCCCGACTACCTCGAAGGTCCGCTGGGCCTCTCGATCCCGGGCCGCGCCCGCGAGGCGGGACTCGTCGACTATCGGCTCATCGACGTGCGCGCGTACGCCACGGACCGCCACCGGACGACGGATGACGAGCCGTTCGGAGGCGGGGGCGGGATGGTGATGAAGCCCGAGCCCTTCGACGCCGCGCTCACCGCGCTGGACCGCCCGGGACGCGTGATCTCGCTCTCCCCGCGCGGACGGCCGTTCGACCACGAGACGGCGGTGCGCTTCGCGCTCGAGCCCGATCTCACGCTGCTGTGCGGGCGCTATAAGGGGATCGACGAGCGGGTCGTCGACGCCTGGGTGGACGAGGAGGTCTCGATCGGCGACTACGTCCTCAGCGGGGGTGAGCCGGCCGCGCTCGTCGTCATCGACGCCGTGGTGCGCCTCCTCCCCGGGGCGCTCGGCGATCACGACTCGGCCTCCTCCGACTCCTTCTACGAGGGACGCCTCTCCGCGCCCTCCTACACGCGGCCCGCCGAGCACGGCGGCCGACCGGCGCCGGACGTGCTCCGGTCGGGCGATCACCCCCGCATCGAACGCTGGCGCGCCGCGCGGGCCGAAGCGGCGACGCGACACCGCCGACCCGACCTCCTCGATCTCGACGCGGCCGACTGACCGGTTTTTTGGCGCAAGCCGAGCGACAATGGTATACTAGAAGGCTGCGGGTCGTACCCATCGTCACATTGCCGCTACCCTCCCGTGACGCAAACGGATACGCCGCCGGAAACGCACCTGGAGACGCAGGGAACAAGGATAGACGAACGATGGATCCCAGAATCGCCGGTATCGAGGAGGGATATAAGCGCACGGACCTTCCGGCCTTCGCGCCGGGGGACACGGTGCGCGTTCGCGTACGCGTGAAGGAAGGGCAGAAGGAGCGCGTGCAGCCGTTCGAGGGCGTCTGCATCGGCCGCCGCGGAGCGGGGGTCAACGCGACCTTCACGCTCCGGCGGATCTCCGGCGGCGTCGGCGTCGAGCGGATCTTCCCCCTCCACTCCCCGTGGATCGTGGGGCTCGAAGTCGTGCGGCGCGGCGATGTCCGGCGGGCCAAGCTCTACTACCTGCGCAACCGCCGCGGCAAGCGGGCCCGGGTGCCAGAGCGAAAGTGGTGGCTCGACAAGAAGCAGGACGGCTGACGCCGGCGACGCCGACTCCGGAGGCGGCTCCGGAAGCGCCGGTCACGGCCCCGCTCGACTACGAGGAGGAGGGCTGGGCTTCCGGCCTCGGCGTCGTGGTCGGGATCGACGAGGCCGGGATGGGTCCGGTGGCGGGTCCCGTGATGGTTGGCGCCGTGGCGCTTCACCCGGGACAGCAGTTCGAGGGGTGCACGGACAGCAAGCAGGTCTCCCCGTCCCGTCGCGAGGCACTGGCCCGACGCATCCGCGCGGAGAGTCTCGCCTGGCGGGTCGCCGCCGCCTCCACCCGTGAGATCGAACGCCTCAACGTCCGCGCCGCGACCATCGTGGCCATGCGCCGCGCGCTCGACCGTCTCGCGCTTCCCGCGGAACTCGTCCTCGTGGACGGCAACCCGGTCCCGGAACTCGGCGAGCATCGTTCGATCGTCGGGGGAGACCGGGCCTCGCACTCCATCGCCTGCGCCTCGATCCTCGCCAAGGTGACGCGCGACCGCCTGATGCGGCGTCTCGACGCGCGATACCCGCTCTACGGCTGGGCGTCCAACAAGGGATACCGGACGCGCGAGCACATGGAGGCGATCCGGCGGCACGGCCCGACGCCGCACCACCGGATCACCTTCCAGGGCGTCCTGCAGACCGAACTGGACTTCAGTCCGGCTCCGGACCCGACGTCCGGTCCGCGGCGCGATCCGCCGCAAGATCCAGGGGCATGAGAACCGGCGGCGTGCCCGGACTCGCGTCGCCGCCGTACCAGGTGGCCATGACCGTCTCGGCCGGTTTCCCCTGCGGCGAGTAGTCGGTCGCGATCCACTCTCCGGCCGGAGAGCCCGCGTACCACTTCCACGCGAAGCCGCCCGCGAACCAGGGACGGTCCCACCATACGCGGAAGAGCGCCTCGTAGGCCCCGGACTGCGCCTCGTAGTTCGCCGGCACGCCCCGCGCGCGGCGTCCCTCCGGCAACTCCCACTGGCGCCCCGCCGCTCCGTCGACGCTGCGGTACCCGTATTCGGCGAATAGGATCGGCTTCCCCGTGGCGACGGCGACCTCCCGCAACTCCTCGCTCCACGGCTCCCACGCCTCGACCAGCGTCTCCACGTCCGGCGTGGCGTCGTCGGCGAGCGGGAAGTAGGCGTCCACGCCGACCAGGTCGAGCGCGTCCCAGAACTCGATCCGCGCGTACTTGTCCCAGTTCGCCGCGTAGGTGAGGCGGCCGCCGTAGATGGCCCGCACCTCCTCGATGAGCGACCGCCAGTAGTCCGGCCGCGCGAGCGCCACGAGATCGACCTCGGTGCCCACGCTGAACATCTCCACGTCCATTGAGTCGGCGACGTGCGCGAACCGGAGGATGTACTCCCGGTATCCCGAGAGGAACATCTCCCAGTCCTCCTCCGTGTCGGGCTCGAACTCGCCCGGCCAGCCCTGTCCGCGCACCCAGAGGTGCGGCTTGAGGAGGACGGAGAGCCGGCTCTCGCGGGCGTATTCGATGGTCTTCGCGACCCCCTCGGTCCGTTCGCCCCAGAACTGGCGTTCGCGGTCGAAGGCGACGCGCGGCCGGGCGGGGTCCACGAAGGCGTAGGGGACGACGGCGACCCAGTTCGCCCCCGCGAGCGATGCGCGGACGAGCGCGTCCGGCGCCATCTCGCGTCGCGGGGCGGAGAACGAGACGCCGCGCATCTTCTGTTCCGGCCCGATGTTCGCCATTGCGGCGGCGGGCCGGCCGGACACAGCCGGATCGCTCCCCGTGCCGGCTGCGCCGCAACCGGCGAGGACGGGCAATGCGGCCAGCGCCGCGAACAGCACGCGGGCGGCCAATCTCTTCGTTTTCATCTATACCATCGTGCCTTTCGGCAATCTGAATCTCAACACGTCCGCGACGCTTGCCATGCGAGCCGCGACCCTGCTCTCTACGAGTCGCGACCTCGTGTCGGGTTCACGCCCCGCCCGGCCGCGACGTCACACCGCCCGGCCGCGACGTCACGCCTGCCTGGCCGCGACGTCGCACTTGAACGAATCCCGGGCGGCGGGTTTCTTGTGCCCATGAGTACACTCGGAAACGAGGCCCCATTCGACGAGGCCCCATTCGACTTCGATGGCGCGTACGGCGGCGACTACGAGTACATCGCCCGCACCGTAATACCCGGCTACCGGAGCTCGTTCCGGCAGGCGCTCGCGCTCCTCGGAGGACGCGTGGATCCGAGTCCGCGGGTGCTCGTCGTCGGGGCCGGAACCGGCATCGAGCTGGTCACCTTCAAGGCGGCGCAGCCCGGCTGGCGGCTGACCGGCGTCGACCCGTCGCGCCAGATGATCGAGATCGCCGAAAGCCGCGTGCGCGAGGCGGGAGTGGAAACCGGCGTCCGTCTCGTGCACGGACACGTCTCCGACCTCGATGAAGATGGCTTCGACGCCGCGACCTGCTTCAACGTCATGCACTTCCTCCCGGACGACGGCGCGAAGCAGGCGCTCCTGCGCGACATCGCCCGCCGCCTCGCGCCCGGCGCCCCCTTCCTCCTGTTCGAACTCCACGGAGACCGGAACGGCCCCCGCTTCGACGAACTCTTCGCGGCGTGGAGCCGCTACTGGGAGATCCAGGGGATGGGAGAGGCGGAGCGCGCCGCGTTCAGGGCGAAGATCGACGAGGGCATCCACTGGGCTTCCGAGGCCCGGATCCTCGAACTGCTGGCCGGCGCCGGCTTCGAAGACGCCTGGCGCTACTACCGCGCCCTCCTCTACGGCGCCTGGCTCTCCCGCCGCGCCCGGTAGCGTCGCCCCTGACCCCGACGTTCCCGCGGGAACGCGGTTCAGTCGTCGCGTTCGAGTTCGGGGAAGTAGCTCGAAAAAAAACCGCGGTCGCGCGTGAGAAAGCGATCACAGGTGGCCACGGCGTGGGCGCCGATCAGAAAGTCGGTGATGATGCGGTCCTGGGCGCCTCCGGATTGGCGATACCGCCCCCAACGGCGCCCCGCATCGTGGGCCATGCCCGCATCGATCGGCGATACGACGACGTTGACCTCGCGCAGCGCCCGGTCCAGCGCCTCCCGATCCGGGAACGCGGGGGCCAACTCGGCGTACACGACGTGAGAGACGATGATCGCGCCGGCGTCATATGCCTCCACCAGCCACTCGCGCGAGGTGCGGCCGTGCCGCCCGTCCGGAAGGAAGATGTCGAGCAGGACGTTCGTATCCACCGCCGTGATCATCGGCCCCGAATCGCCTCGATGTAGTCGTCCGTGTTCCCGCCCGTCCCCAGGATGCCGTAGACCCGGTCCACCGGGTGCCCGGCGGCCGTTCGCTTTCGAATGAGAAGGCCCCCTTCCGTTGGAACGAGTTCGACTTCGACGTTGTGATTCATGCCGAAACGGTCTCTCAGCTTCTTGGGGATCGTGATCTGCCCCCGCTCCGATATGCGCATGTTCCGGGTCCGATGATTCGAGGTATGAATATTGACGACAGAAAATCATATTTTTACATCCATACTTTGGGCAAGGGTCGGGCCAAGTGCAAGCGACGGGCCGGCCAGCGCACGGGGGACGGGCCGGGCGAAGCGTTGCCTGACGACGAGTGTTCAGGCAGCATCATGGAGGGGAGGATCAACGAAGGATCAACGAAGGATCAACCGGGGGATCGCGGGTAGTACCTCACCATGAACGGATTGGAAACGCTTCTGCGGCGGGTCGCGCTACGGGCCCGCCTTCACGCGGTCGCGGCGGCGGCCGCTTCGACCGTCCTGCTGGCGGCGGCCCCGCTCGCGGGCGGGATCCTGGCGCAGGAGCGGTCACCGGAGGCGGCGGGGGAACCCTCCCAGGAGTCGACGGTGCTCATGATTTGGGGAGGGGTTCGGGCCGACGGGGAACTCGTGCTCGAACCCGCCTTCGCGTACGAGGGGAGAGTCCGCCACCCCGGGGGGGTCGGCGACTACCGGGTGCGGGGGCTCGACGGCGAGGGGGAGACGCTGTTCTCGATCCGTTTCACGCCGGGCGAGATCTCGGATGGGAGCAAGGGCTTCTCCTACTCGATTCCGTTCGATCCCGCGTGGACGGAGGCGCTGGACCGGCTGGAACTCAGCGGGCCGGAGGGCGTGACGACCGTGGACCGGGAGGCCGGCGCGCGGGCGATGATGGTGATCGACCGCGCCAGCGGGCAGGTGCGGAGCCTCCTCCGCGACGCAGCCGCCGGGCTCCCGGCGGAGCTGGCGGCCGACAGTTCCGGCCTGAGGATCCTCCGCGGACTGCCGCGTCCCCCGGGCTGACCGCGAAAGGTGTACGGCGTCGGCGCCGGTGTTAGCTTGAGCCGCGCCGGGCGGAGGCCTCATGGGGTCCGCCCCGCGTCCCGGCCGGGTAGCTCAGTTGGTAGAGCAACGGACTTTTAATCCGCAGGTCGTGGGTTCGACCCCCACCCCGGTCACTAGTTCCAGCGATACCCGAGGCGGACGTAGTAGAAGCCGCCGTTGGAGCCGAAGGGGGACCCCGGACCGTAGCGGTTGCCGGAGAACGTGGCGCCGGGGTTCTCCGCCGGATACCGGTTCAGGGCGTTCTGTCCCCCCGCGGTGAGGGTGAGCGCGTCGCCGATCGACCACGATGCCTCGAGGTCGACGAGATGGGCGCCGGGATAGGAGCGATCGTCCCGGGCATCGAACCAGCCGGCGTAGTAGCTCACGCGCCCCAGGAGACTCACTCGGCCGAGCGCGTGTTTCCCCGTGAGGATCCAGCGTGTGCCGGGAAGCCCGCCCTCGAGCTGGCGGATGCGGGTGTCGTCGAGCTTCGTCGGATCGAACTCCGTGACCCTCGTCTGCGTGTGGTTGAAGGCGAGGCTCAGCGCGGTCCCGCCGGCGAGCGTCGCGGGCGCGTACGTGGCGACGACGTCGAGACCCTGCGTGCGCGTGCTGAAGTCGTTCGTGAAGAAACGGAACTCCTGCAGATTGCGCGCGCTCACGATGCCCTCCTCGACGAGCCTCGTCTGTTCGTCGGGCATGAGATTGAAGCGTTGCGTGAGCGCGATGCGGTCGGCCAGAGCGACGCGGAAGTAATCCGCCGTGAGCAGGAAGTCGCCGCGCTCCAGCACCGCCCCGGCCGCGAAGTTGCGGGACTTCTCGGCATCGAGCGGCACCCCGCCCTTGAGTTCCGCGACTCTTGAGGTGGAGGGGATCGTCCCGCTGTTCACCAGGTCCCCGAGGTTGCGGTCGAAGATGGTGGAGACGTTGAAGGCGTTCTGCTGGCCGGGCGTGGGGGCGCGGAAGCCGGTGCTGAGGCTGCCGCGCAGGGCGATCCCGTCCGCGAGCGCGTACCGGCCCGCGAGCTTGCCGTTCAGCGTCGATCCGAAGTCCTCGAAGTCCTCGAAGCGGAGCGCCGCGCCGAGCGTCCAGCGGTTGCCGCGGTAATCCCGCAGTTCGGCGTCCGCGTAAAGGGCGGTGTTCGTGCGGTGCCAGTCGCCGGCCGCGATGGGGCTGAAGCCGGGAAAGCCGTTGGAACCCGCGCTGAACCCCTGCGGAGCGAGGCGGCCCAGCGTCCACGATTCGTCCTGGCCGAGTCCGACCGTGAAGTGCTCGTCGCGCCACTCGACCCCGGCCGCCAGGTCGAGCAGGTCGCTCACGGTGTACGCCGCGTCAACGTTGAGGTTGATGTCCACCTGCCGGTAGAGTCCCGGGTCGAACTCGGTGGGCGTGGCCGGGCCCAGCGAGGCGTTGACCGTGTTGAAGATGAAGTAGTCCACTTCGTTTCGGCCGTAGTTCCCGCTCACGTCCCAGTTCAGGCGCCCGATCTGGCCTTCCACGCCGGCGACGAGCGAGGCGTCGCTCACGTCTCCCCCGAACTGCGGCGTGAAGCCGCCCGGGAACAGCTTCTGGAAGGTGAAGCAGTTCGGATCCGAGAGGACCTGCTGCAGGGCGGCCGGGTCCGGCAGCCCATCGGTGACGCGGACGACCGGACAGCCGGCGGAACCGTCGAGGACCCCGTCCTCCGCGTCGAGCAGGTCGCCGATGAGGAGCGTCTCACCGCCGTCGAGGCTGAACACGCCGCTCCGCGTGTTCGGGTTGCGGTAGAAGAAGCCGCCCGTGACGCGCTGGCTCGCGTAGTTCGCGTGCGCGTAGGCCTTGGTGCCGCTGCCGAGGAAGTAGCCGAAGTTGCCCCACAGCTTCAGGTCATCCTCGATCTTCGGCGCGCCCCAGATCTGGGCCGGGTCCCGCACGTGCGTGTTCCCGCGGGAGACGAGGAGCGCGGCGTCCGCCCGCTGTACGCTGCGGCTGCTCGAGTTCGAGCGTCCGTACTCCGCGCTCAGGTTCGCGAAGCCCGTCGCGCCGAGGGGCAGTCCCGTGTTCCCGGAGATCGTGTAGCCCTCTCCGCCCCCGTCGCCGAAGCCGCCCCCGCGCACGTCGAGCGCGCCGCCCGAGCGGGCGTCCTTGAGGTGGAAGTTCATGACACCGGCGATGGCGTCGGAGCCGTACTGGGCCGAGGCGCCGTCCCGCAGCACCTCCACCTGGCGGAGGGCGATGGCCGGGATGCTCGAGATGTCCGGGCCCTGCGCGCCGTCGGCGACGCCGTTGCCGATCCACGTGATGACCGCCGCCCGGTGGCGCCGCTTCCCGTTCACGAGCACGAGCGTGTGGTCGGGGGCCAGACCCCGGAGGTTCGCCGGCCGGATGATCCTCGCCGCGTCTCCGACGGCCTGCGGGTTGACGTTGTACGAGGGGATCGTCGCTCGCAGAAGGTCGTCGATGTCCGTGTCCCCCTGGTCCAGCAACTCCGCGGGGGCGAGCGCGTCGATGGGGACCATCGATTCCGTGGCCGTCCGGGGTCTCGACCGGCTGCCGACGGCGACGAGGCCGGCGACGGAGATCACGGTCGGAGTCAGAGGGACTTCGAGCACGACGACGGAATCGTTCACGACAGTGGCTTCCCGCCGCGCGATCGCGTAGCCGAGAAGCCGCACTTCGACCGCGATGGGGCCGGGGGGGAGGTCCGGCATGAGGAAGCGGCCCTCGACATCCGTGATCCCGCCGTAGCCGAGTCCCGGCAGCGCGACCTGCGCCCTCGGCAGACCCGCCCCCGTGTCGGCGTCCCGCACGGTCACGTCGAGCCCCCCCTGCCCGAGGACTCCGGCCGGCACCGCCAACAGCCCGATCGCCGCAACGCTGAGGATCCTCCGCATCCCACGCATCCTACGCATCCCGCCGTTCCTCGGCGTCCGACGGAGCGGCTGAAAGCAGGTTCTGCGTCCAGGCCGCAACCTGTTCCATCTGCCGTTCGCGCTCGCCCGCCCACCGGCGCAGCCGGAGGGCATTGGCGACCAGGACGCCACCCCCGCCGAGCCCCATTAGCGCAGGGACCAGCAGCGCCGCGCCCTCCCTGCCGTCCGCGACCACGATGAAGGCGACGATCACCGCCATGACGGAAAACATGATGCCGACGAAGGTGGTTTCGAGCGCGTCGCCCTTGCGCGTGCCCAACCGGAGCCGGTGGCCGGATTCCGTCTGCTCGAGGACCGCGTGGAGGTTCCCGTTGCTCCATTCGCGGATCCCGCCCTCAGCCTTGACCTCGCCCTTCGCGTCGAACGTGGCCCGCAGTTCGGCGGTGAGGAATTGCCATTCACGATCCGTCAGCTCACGGGGGAGATCGACGATCCGGCCGGCGGAAATCGGAACGCCCAGCAGCTTTCGCCGCGGTACGACGCGCGGGGGCGCATCGAGTTCGGCGGCGGCGACGGCGACGCGCTCCGGGGAGAGCCCGACCTCGAGACCTACGGCCTGGAGTTCCTCAAGCGTCAGTCCGCCATCCACGCGAGATGGCAGGCCGGCGCGCTCCTCCTCGTCCGCCTCGGCGGCGCGCGCGAAGACCTGCCGTATTTCGTCTTCCCCGTATCTGCGTTCGCTGTCCATGGCGGCGTGAATCTGTAGTCCATCGGTGGACGAGGGAAAGATCGCGACGGTCGAACCGATGATCGCGGGCCGGGCGCGCCGGACGCAGCTTATCGTCGTCCGCTTGGCCGACGGCGTCGGGAAGGGCGGGCAGCGAGAAGGCCGCCTAGGTGTCCTCTCGGCCCGTGGTCGGGGCAGCCGGCAGCTGGGTGATCGGAAATGCCTTGATCCCTTCGACGATTCCGCGGGCGGCCCGCTCCGGCGCCCCGAGGATGATTTCGCGATCCCGTGCGCTGGTCATGAACCCCGTCTCGATGATCAGGGCGATCGTCATCGGGTGGAGGGCGTGTTCGTACCGGCGGTAGTTGAAGGCGTAGTAGTTCCTCATGCGGCGGGTCGAGACCGGCAGGTTCCGGAGTCCGGTCGCGGCGCCGTACGTCTCCCGGAGCACGCGCGCCGCTCCCTCGGCCCGGCCCGTGGCGTCGCGCTGCGGGGAGGCGACGCGGTATCCCGACGCGGCGGGGCTGTCGCTCCCGTCCGCGTGGATGGAGATGAAGAGGTGCGCCCGGTAGCCGGGGGGCACGACGGCGGGGAGGAGGTCGACCTCATAGCCCAGCGCCTCGAGTTCCGCGGCCGCCAGCCGGGCGATGGCGAGGTTCGCCTCCCACTCGGCGGTTTCCCGCCACCGCGTGCCGTTGTAGCGGATGCGGCGGAGTTCCTGCGGGGCCTGGTCGGCATGCCAGTGACCGACCTGGAGGCCGATCCGGATCGGGCCCGCGGGGGCCTCCCACTCCTCGGGCGTCGGGATGGGGCCGGGGTAGCGGTTGTAGTCCCGCCACCTGCGCCACCGCTCGCTCGCCGCGGCGCCACGTTCGGTAGCGCGCTGCTCCTGGGCCGCGGCGCGGCTCGCGCCGGGTCCCTCGAAACCGGAAAAAAGCACCAAGGCGGCGGTGAGTACCGTCAGCTTCAAACCTGGACCTCCTCGCGAGCGCCGTCCCCACCCCTTCGCCCCCACGCCTTCAACCCCCGAACCGCTCCGGGCGTTTGACGCTAACCCGCGCGGCAACGGCTCGGCAACGGCGGCCCGCGACGTTCTAGCGGCAGCTCAGCCCGGGGCTCGCGGGGAGTCCCTCGGTCGCGGAGGCGGCGAGCGCGTTGAACAGGAGCTTGAACGTGTTGCGCGGCTGGCCGCGGAAGTGGGGCCGGAAGGCGAAGAGCACGACCTGGCCCGCGCCGACCTCGACCTGCGCGGCGGCCGGGTAGCCGGCGAGCACCTCCTCGCCGCCCAGCGTCCAGCCACTCACCAGGAAGTCCGCGTCGGCGTAGCACACCGGAGTCGAGACCCGGCCGACGTTGCCCGCCGTCCCGCCGCCGGTCCTCTCCAGCACCTGGCTGCGGGAGAAGAGGGCCATCGCGTCTTCGTCCATCCCGTAGCCGAGCGGGTGCGAGGGGTCGACGTTGAGCCGAATCACGGATCCCGGAATGAAGAACTCCTGCGAGGAGAGCCCCCGAGTCCGGTTCCGGAAGGGGAGTCCGAAGGTCTCGATCGCGTAGTCCACCGCCTGGTCGAAGGCCACGAGCCAGCCCCCGCCGTCGACGAAGGCGCGGAGCGCCGCGGCGCCCGCTTCGCCGAGGCCGCCCGTGTACTCGTCCGGCATGGTGCCCGGCAGGTTCCCGTTCTCGATCCCGCCCGGGGCCTGCGAGGGGAGGAGGATGGCGTCGAAGCGCGACAGGTCGCCGCCGCGCACGTCCGCGTCCCACACGTTTTCCCACTCGAAGCCGTACTCGTCCAGCACCCAGCGGGTCCAGCCCTCGGGCATCGGCGCCTGCCACGAGCGGTAGATCGCCACGCGCGGCGGCCGCGCCTCGGCGACGGCGCCGAGGGAGGGCGGGGAGGAGACGCCGGTGAGCGTGAGTCCGTGGTCGGCGGCGAGCGCACGGGCCTCATCGGCGGACAGGTCGGGCAGCCAGTACGACCCCGCCGGGATGTCTCCGTCCGGCGTCGCGAGCACCTGCACGGTGCGGAAGCGCGCCGGGGCTTCGTCCGCGCCCCCGACTTCGCCCGGGTCCCCGCCTGCGCCGGGCTCGCCGCCCGCGGCGGACAGCCCGCGGTAGATCGAGTTGGCGTTGCCGTGTACCGCGAACCCCGCCGCCCCCTCGCCGCGCACCTCTCCGATGTCGGTCGAGACCTCGCCCCAGTCGCCCGGCGGCATCTCGAACGGTTCCTCCACGTTCACCGCCTCGAGTCCCATCTGGAAGCGGAGTTCGTAGCCCGTCATGTCGTACGGCGGCTCCGGGGGCCCGCCGGGATACTGTCGCCGGTCGGGGTACTCCTTGGGCTCCATCAGGTCCACGACGTACGGTCGGAAGGCCTGGGGCGGAATCACGTACGACCCGGCGGGGAAGGCGAGATCTCCCTCGGGCCCCGCCACCGAGAACGGCTCCGAAGCCCGCAGGAATTCGATCCCGGACCGCGACATCAGACCCATGAACTCGACGACCGCGCCCGGATCGTGGGAGGCCTGGGGGTCGAGCACGTAGGCGAACGGGCCGCCCTCGGCCGCGTTTCCGCGCTCGATCTGGCGCCGGCCCATGAGGTAGTGGTTGAAGAGGTATTCCTCCTTGAGCTTCGCGCCCATGTCCGCCACGGCCTTCGCCGCCGTCATCATGTAGTCCATGGCGTCTCGCAGGTGCCAGCAGCCGCCGAGCCACGGGTTGTTGTAGTTCGTCGAAGGCGTCTTCGCGGGCAGGTTCCCGGCGCGGGCTCCGAACGTGTCCGGGATCTCGTCCTCGTCGTAGCAGCGGGGCGTCGCGTAGCCCGCGCCCGCCGTCTCCGTCAGGAACCCGAGCATGTTGTGATAGTCGGGTCCGCCTCTCATGGAACCGTTCCACCACAGGTCGAAGACGATGCCGCTGTTGACGCCCGGCTTCCCCTCCTCGTCGAAGCGGCGCCGCATCGAATGTCCCATCTGGTTCAGGGAACTCACGACGAGCGGATCGAGGTGCGGGTTCACGGGGTTCTCGAAGGGCGGCATCCAGATCCGCCCGGGGAAGGGGCTCGACTGATGCTGGTTATAGACGATCTGCGGAAACCAGGTGTGATACAGTTGCCGCGTGACCGCCTGCGTCTCGACCTGCGTCAGCATATACCAGTCGCGATTGTTGTCGTGCCCGATATAGTGATGGTAAAGCTCCGGGACGCGCGCCATCTCGAATTCGCCGCCCACATTCGACATGTACCAGTCGGCGACGATATTCAGACCGTCCGGGTTCATGTTCGGCATCAGGAGGACGACCGCGTTCTCGCGCACGCGCCGGGTCTCCGGGGACTCGTCCGTGACGAAGTAGTGCGCCATCTCGGGCATCAGCTGCCCGTGGGCGACCTCGGTGGCGTGCAGCCCGCCGTCGATCCACACGATGGCGACGCCCTCCCGCGCCAGCGCCCGCGCCTCCTCCTCGTCGAGGACCGATCCGTACCCCGCCGCCGGGTCACGGGCATAGGCCAGCGTCCGCGTGATCTCCCTGATCCGTTCCAGGCGACGGAGGTTGGACGGCGAGGAGATTGCGGCGAGATAGAGGGGCTCGCCGCGGGTGCTCTCCCCGATCTGCTCGAGCGCCATGCGGTCGGTGGAGGCCGCGAGCCCCTCGAAATACGCCTTGATCCCGTCGTAGTTCGTTAGCTTGTAGTCCTCGCCGGGCGCGAACCCGATGATCTCTGTGGGCACCGGCACGTCGGCGCTGCCGCCGCCCCCCGCCGAGCAGCCCGCGATCAACACGGCGCCGATCCACAATCCGGGCACCATCCGCCACCTGGCGGCCGGAGAGAGTCCCCTGGCGATCATCGGCTCCGTCCTCCCGTCTGTCGATGCGGCCGGTGCTGAGTCTACGACGTTCATGTACGATCTCCCTCGCGCGGGACCGTTGTATCGAAGAAAGGGTCGCAATGCTCAACGTGCAATCCGTCAGTTGGGGACGACTCGGACCACTTGGCCGTTGTGGTCGACGACCCGGATGGGGCCGCGGAGGATGTCGTCGCCGTAGGGGATCATGCGTGCGGGCGTCGCGCGGGCGCTGCCCGTGGAGCCCGGAATCCGGTAGGTCTCGGCGAGCCCGACCTTGACCGAGTACCCGAGGTCCGCCAGCGACTGGACGGTGATGAGGCTCAGGAGATCGCGTTCGCCGACCGCCTGGAAGGGCGTCATCAACTCGTCGCCCAGCACGGATTCCCGCCAGTGTGTGTCCGCTGCCCCGGGTCCCGACGTGTTTTCGACCGGCACTTTCTCGCCGTCGTTGTAATGGGCTCCGCCCCGCTCGTCGAACGCGGCGATGGCCAGCGGTCCCCTGAAATGCGTGTCCGCTCCCGTATTGTGAACGGACGGATTCCGCAGCAGGCCGTGGTCGACCCACACCGTCCCGATCCCCAGGACATGGCCGATCTCGTGCAGGATCACCTCCTCTACATCCTTGAGGTTCCCCTCTTCCTCGAGCCGCGCCAGATCCGTCGCGTCGAGTTCCAGGGCGCCGACGGCGGGCAGGCGGGACTCATCGCGAACGACGCAGGGGCCTGCCCGGGCCAGGACGCCGTCCTCGCCGTCGATCTCCCGGACGGACGCCACGATCACGATGTCGTCAGCGGTGCCGATTCGCTGGTCCGTCGTGATGTCCCAGCAGCCAGGCGCCACATCCTGGCCGAGAGGGACATCCTCCAGTTCCGTGTCCACCAGAATGGCCGTCCAGAAGCTCACCGCGTCGGCCAGGGCCTCCGCCTGCGACTCCGTCACCGCGTCCAGCAGGATCAGGTCGATGTCGAAGGGCCGTGACGCCGCTTCTCGCACAAGCACAGGGAAGGAAAGCTCCGCGGTCGCGCCCGGCGGGTCGGTCGCGGTCAGGGTCACCGTCGTGGAACCCGCGGCCCCGGGCGTCAGCGTCACGACGCCGTCCTCGGCGGTCACCGTCACGACGGCGGCGTCGGCCGTGGCGCCCGAGATGCGCAGGGCGGCGCCCTCGGGATCCCGGAAGTAGTCCAACGCCGTGAACGCGGTCGGATGGGCGCCCGACTGCATGCGCTGCGTCGCCACTTCTCGCTCCGGCACGGGTGGAGCGTTCGTCCCTTCCCCGAAGAGGACGAGCGGGTCCTCCACTCCGATCTCGATTCCCGTCACCCCTCCCGGGACCGCGGGCGCCGGGCCCGCCACCACCTGGACTTCGTCCTGGCCGCCCCCGGTCGCGGTCACCGTGATCTCCGCGCTCCGTTCGCTCCCCGCTTCGAGGACCGCCGTCTCCGACGAGAGCGTGCCACCCCAGGCGGAGAGGGGAACCGTCATGGCGAACGGTGCCCCCTCGGCCACGGCGAGCGCGATCCGCGCGGGACCAGTGGCGGCGGGGTCCGGATTGTCCGTTCGCCCGAGCTCGAGCGCGAGGGCGAACGGGGCCCCCGGGTTCTCCGCCAGGAGCAGCGTGTCGAGGCTGGACAAGCCGACGAACATCCGCTCCGGCAGCGCCGCCAGGCGGTTCCCGTCCAGCCGAAGCACGCGGAGCGCGGAGGATCCCGAGAGCAGCCCCGCGGGAAGCTCGGCGAGCCGATTGTCGTACAGGCGCAGCGACTCCAGGCGGGAGAGGTCTGCGAACGCGCCCTCCGGCAGCGAAGCGAGCGCGTTCCGGTCCAGCCGCAGCTCCCGGAGGCTGGAGAGGCCCGCGAACAGACTCGCGGGAAGCGTCTCGATCCCGCTGTCCTGAAGCAGCAGGCTCTCGAGCCCGGAGAGTCCGCCGAAGGCGCCTCCCTCGAGCCTTCCGATACGACCGTTGCCGAGGTAGAGCCACTTCAGGCCGCTCAAGCCGGCGAACACGCCGTCGCCCAGGGTCGCGAAGTCGTTGCCGCCCAGGTGCAGCCGCTCCAGGCTCGCGAGTTCCGCGAACGCTCCCGCCGGCAGCGTGGCGAGCGCGTTGGCACGCACCTCCAGCGTCTCCAGGGCCGCGAGTCCCGCAAACGATTCGGCCGACAGCGTGGTCAGCGCGTTGTCGCCCAGATCCAGCGTCTTCAGGCGCGCGAGCCCCGCGAAGGCAGCGGCGGGCAGCGTCTCGAATCCGTTGTTTCGCAGGCGCAGCGTCTCGAGGTTTGTGAGATCGACGAATGCGCCCACGGGAAAGGCGGTGAAGCCGACGCCGGAGAGGTCCAGGTATCGGAGGTTGTGCAGGCCCGAAAGATCGCCTGGCCTGAGCGTGGGTATCTCGATGCCCGCGAGGTTCAGCGAGGTGACCGCCAGGTGCGCCGTGGTCACCGCCGAGCAGCGGTCGGCGCGGCTGCGGGCGACGAGTGCGTCCCGGATCTCCGGAGTGCGGTCGCAAACGCCTTCCGCGATTGTCACCCGCGTCGAGGTGGTTGCGCCCAGTCGATATCCCGCATCCGTGGCCGGCGCATCCAGGCTGAAGAGGAAGGCTTCGCGCACGGGCTCGATGTCGTCGTCGTCCCGGATCGCGATCCGGACCTCCGCGACGCCCACCCCCGCGGGAACGGAGACCGAACCATCGGCGCGGTAGTCCGCCGTGTCCGCGTCCGCGGTGGCCGGGTCTTCATCCGCGCTCAGCGTGTAGCGGAGGATGATGGGCGAGGCTGGCGGGGGATCGAGACGGACGGGCACGATCGCGTCCAGGCCCTCGAATGCGTCAGGCGCCAGGGCGTGGATCGTCGCCACCGGCGTCGGCGCGGGTTCGGGCGGCGAGGTCGTGCCGCCGTCGCACGCGGCCAGCGCCGCCACGATGCACGCCAGCGTCCACCTGCTCCGGGTCGGATCCACCATCAGATCACCGTGAAGACCTCCCGTAACCGGTCGCCCGGTCGGCGGAGATGTAGCCGTCGAGGATGTCTTCCCTTACCCGGTCGGTCGGGCGCCGTGCCGGGTCGCCGAGGCCGCCGCCCCCCGGCGTCTCCAGCACGATGCGCCGGTCGGGGGGGACGACCTCGCGGCCCTTGGGCCGGAACTCGCCCACGCCGGGCACATGGACGCGCCCCGCGGCGCCGTCCCCGCCACCGTCGCGTCCCCGCGCCGGGTTGCGGACCCGCTCGAACATCTTGGAGACGGCGAACGCCTCGCCGTCCGCGTGGGAGATCTCCATCACCTGGCCGAGGCCGCCCCGGAACTCGCCGGGACCGCCGGAGTCGGGGAGGTACTCCTTCCGCCAGAAGATGAGCGGCGCGACCGTCTCCGTGATCTCGATCGGCGTGCTGCGGACCCCGGAGGGGAACGCCGTCGCCGAGAGCCCGTCCTTCCCCGGGCGGGCCCCCGTACCGCCGGCGTGGAAGGGGTTCACGACGAACGCCTCGCCGCCGTAGGGGTGGGCGCCGGTCAGTCCCGGCCCGGCCATGATAACGGGGTTCCAGAGGCACGACGCGCCTTCCGCGGGGACGGCGCCGGGCTCCAGCGCCTGTTCGAGGCAGCCCAGGACGACATCCGGCAGCATCTGGCCGATCGCGTGGCGCGCGGAGACGGCCGCGGGAGGGGGCGCGTTGAGAAGCGATCCGGGCGGAGCGGCGACTTCGATCGCCGCCAGCGACCCCGCGTTGTTCGGGACCTCGGAACCGACGATGCAGCGCACGCCGAACGAACTGTACGCGCGCGTATAGGTCACCGGGACGTTGATGCCGCGCGACGACATCGGCGACGTGCCGTCCCAGTCGATCGTGATGGTCCCGTCGGGCAGGACCGTGAGGGCGCACACGAGGTCGAGATCCTCGTCGTAGCCGTCGATCCGCATCCGGTTCCGGTACGTCCCCGGGCGGAGCGCCCCGATCCGCTCCCGCATCGCGCGCCGGGAGGCGGAGATGATCGTCTCCGCCAGCGGCTCCAGGGAATCGATCCCGAACTCCATCATCATCGCCACCAGCCGCTCGGACCCCGTGCGGTTGCAGGCGGCCAGCGAGTAGAGGTCGCCCTGGGCGACATCCGGGTCCCGCACGTTCGCCCGCACGAGTCGCATGAGCGTCTCGTCCACCCGTCCGCCGCGGATCAGATAGCCGATGGGAAGGCGGATCCCCTCCTCGAACACCTGGTTCGCGTCCGCCCCGAAGCCGCGTCCGCCGACATCGGCGATGTGGCTCGTGGCCGCGAACAGCGCCACCGGTCGCCCGTCCAGGAACGTCGGCGTGACCACCGTGAAGTCGTTGAGGTGTCCCGTGCCTTCCCAGGGATCGTTGGTGATGAGGACATCGTCCTCGTGCAGTGTGTCTACGGGGAAATCCCGGAGGAAGAACCCGACGGAGGCGGCCATCGCGTTGACGTGGCCCGGCGTGCCCGTGACCGCCTGCGCGAGCATGCGCCCGGAGAGGTCGAACACGCCGGCGGAGAGGTCGCCCGCTTCCCGCACCGGGGTCGAGAACGCCGTCCGCACCAGGGTCCGCGCCTGCTCCTCCACCACGGACAGCAGCCGGCTCCACATGATCTGCCCTTCGAGCGCCGCGATCCCCGTTTGGGCGCCGGTGGCCGCCACGCCGACCGCATCCGCCGTGCCCGCTGCACCCTCTGCTGCCGCCCCCTCCGCAGCCCTCCGCTCGCTTGCCTTCCGCTCGACGAGGAGGTGGCCGCCGGCGACGGCCCGCGCGTCCCAGCCGTCCGGGACCACGGTCGTCGTCTGATCTTCCGCAATCAGCGCCGGGCCCTCGACGCGGGTTCCCTCCGCAAGCGTCCCTCGCGTGTAGACGGTCGCCGTCGCCGACTCGCCGCCGGGTCCGTCCCACAGTTCGGTCCGGCGCTCGGGCTCCGGTTTCCGCGCAGCGGCTCGCCCCCCTGAAGACGTTCCCGCGGGAACGTCCGTGGGCTCCGTAGCGGGCGCCGACACGACGAGCGTCCAGCTCAGAACTTCGATGTCCAGCCCCGGGATCGTACGTCCGTACACCGCCTCGTAGCCGCGGTCGAACGCGTTGCGCAGCGCCGCCGCGTCCTCGACGTCGCCGGGGAGGTCGACGCCGATCTCGTGCCCCTGCCCGACATAGCGCATGTAGGCGCGCGCCTTCTCACTCGTCGGCGCGCCCGGCGCCCCGCGCGAGACCACGGCCTCGGCCTCCGCCCGCATCTCATCGAACACCTCTCGCACGACAGCGGGATCGAAGCCGGACAGGCGCATGTAGCGACTGCGCACGACCTCGTAGGAGATGGGGGCAAGGAGGAAGCCCACGGCCGACCCCACGCCCGCGTCGGCCGGGATGAGGAAGCGGTCCACCTCCAGCTTGTCCGCCAGGCGCGCGGCGTGGATGGGGGCGGAGCCGCCGAAGGCGATGAGCGTGCGGCCCGCCACCCCCTTCCCCCACTCGATCGCGTGGGTGCGGGCAGCGTTGGACATGTTCTCGTCCACCATCTCGCTGATCCCGAGCGCGGCGAACGTCGCGTCGAGCCCCAGTCCCCGCCCGACGCGGGATTCGATCGCGGCCTCCGCCCGCCCCCGGTCGAGGGAGATCGAGCCTCCGGCAAAAGACTCCGGGTCGATCCGCCCAAGGACGACATCGGCGTCCGTCACCGTGGGCTCGTCCCCGCCCCGGCCGTACGCCGCCGGCCCCGGCTCCGAACCGGCGCTCCCCGGGCCGACCTGGATCCGCTCCAGGTCGTCAACCCCGGCGATCGACCCGCCCCCGGCCCCGATCTCGACCATTTCGATCACGGGAATCCGCACCGGCAGCCCGCTCCCCTGCTTGAAGCGGTAGCTGCGGGCGACCTCGAACGTGCGGGAGTGGAGCGGCCGCCCTCCGTCGATCACGCACAGCTTCGCCGTCGTCCCGCCCATGTCGAAGGAGAGGACGTCGCCCAGTTCCAGGTTGCGCGCGAGGTGGCTGGCGAGGATGGCGCCGCCGGCCGGTCCGGACTCCACCAGGCGGACGGGCGCGGCGACCGCCGTCTCCAGCGTCGTGAGGCCCCCGCCCGAGGTCATGAGGAGGAAGGGACAGGCGAGTCCCGACTCCCGCAGCGAATCCGAGAGCCCCGTCAGGTAGCGGGCCATGAGCGGCTGGACATAGGCGTTCGCGCACGCCGTCGACTGCCGCTCGTACTCCCGCACCTCCGGACACACGTCCGAGGCCAGCGTCACCGGAAGGCCCGGCCTCCACGCGTCGAGGATCTCCCCGATCCGCCGCTCGTGGGCCGGGTTCGCGTACCCGTGAATGAGCCCGACCGCGACGGACTCCACCTCCTCCGCCTCGAGCGTCGGGAGGAGCGCCCGCACCGAATCCTCATCGAGCGGGATGAGGACGCGGCCGCGGTGGTCGACCCGCTCCTCCACCGGAAGCCGAAGCCGGCGGGGGACGAGCGGGGCAGGGCGGTCGACCCCGATGTCGTACTGCTCGAAGCGGTTCTCGTGCGCCATCTCCAGCGCGTCGCGGTGCCCGGAGGTGACGATCAGCGCCGTGCGCGCGCCCCGCCGCTCGATGACCGCGTTCGTGGCCAGCGTCGTGCCGTGGATGACGAGACGGACGGCGGAGGGCGGGACGTCCGCCAGTCCCAGCACCTTGTGCACGCCCTCGAGGACGCCCCGCTCGGGCGCGGCGGCGGTCGTGAGCACTTTCGTCGTAACGAGGCGCCCGCCGGCCTCCAGCGCCACGTCCGTGAAGGTGCCGCCGATGTCGATGGCGAGCCGGGCGCCCATCACCCGTCTTCGCGCAGCGGAACCGTGTAGTTCAACGCCAGGCGCCCGCCGTCCGGGTAGATGGTCTCGCCCGTGAGGTACGAGGCGTAGTCGCTCGCGAGGAAGACGGCCACGGTCCCGATCTCGGCGGGGTCCCCGAACCGTCCCAGCGGCGTGCGGGAGAGGATCGTGCGCCGCGCCTCCTCGTCGGCGATCACCGAGTCGAGGATGTCGGTGACGATCGTTCCCGGCCCGATCGCGTTGACCCGGATGTCATGCGGCGCGAGCGCGAGCGCCATCACCTTCGTGAGCTGCATGACCCCGCCCTTGGAGGCCGCGTAGGCGAGCTGGTTCGGAATCGTCACCACCGCGTTCGTCGACGACATGTGGATGATCGACCCCTTCACCCCGCGCGCGACCATGTCCCGCGCCACGAGACGGGAGACGAGGAAGGTCCCGCGCAGGTTCACGCCCAGCACCCGGTCGAAGTCCTCGACTTCGGCGTCCAGAATCGAGCCCGCCGCGATGATCCCCGCGTTGTTGAGCAGGATGTCGCAGCGGCCGAAGCGTTCCGTGCAGGCGTCGAGCAGGGCCGCGCAGTCGCTCTCCTCGCTCACGTCGGTGCGCACCGCGAGCGTCTCCCGCCCCGTCTCCTCCGCGATGCGCCGGGCCGTGTCCGAGCAACGCTCCTCCAGGACGTCCCCCAGCACGACATCCGCCCCGTGACGGGCGAAGGCGAGCGCGCACGCGGCGCCGATCCCCTTCGCGGCCCCCGTGACGATGGCCGTCTTCCCCTCAAGTGTGATCACGCTGAGCCCTTCCTGGTTCGGTTGACGTGCCCCTGTCGCGCCTCCTCGATGCGGCGCTTCCCACGCTCCGCTGCACGGTGATGATCCCGCGTTGATCGTCGGAGCGAAGCTGGGGAGGTCGGAGCGGCGGTCCCTATCGTATCGACGAAAGCGGCGTGTGGCATGCAACAGCGGAATCTCACCGAGGCTCGATTACGAAGTCTACCTCTCGTGTCTCGACTCTCGACATGGTATTGTCATGAAATATGCCAGAAACACGGAGTATACCATGAAGAAAGAGAACCGGAACTCGCCGGCCGATGCTTCGCCGGATCCCGTGCGGGAGTCCGTGCCCGATACGGAACGCGTGACGATCGACGAAGCCGGTCGGCTGGTGGTCCCCGCCCGCTTCCGCCGCGCACTGGACATTCGGGGCCGGCAGCAACTGATCATGGCCCTGGAGGGCGACACGATCCGACTGCGCACCCCCAGCGCCGCACTCGCGCGGCTGCAGGCCATCGCGCGCCGGCACTGGAAGGGCTCCGGGAGCGTCGTCGATGAATTCATCCTGGAACGGCGAGCCGAAGCCGCTCGTGAATGAAGCGTTCGAGACCGTGCTTGACGCCTCGGCCGTCCTGGCGGCGCTGCTAAACGAACGGGGGGCGGTTCGCGTCGAACGCGCGCTCAAGCGAGGAGCCGCCATGTCGTCGGTGAACGTGGCAGAGGTCGCGGCGCGTCTCTCGCAAGACGGCTGGTCCTCGGGGGACGTGTCGAGCGTCGTCGAGGGATTGGGGATCGAAGTCATCCCCTTCGACCGCCAGACCGCCCTGCTCAGCGGCGCTTATCGCCCGCGAACACGGCGTCACGGCCTCGGACTGGGGGGCCGCGCATGCCTTGCCACCGCAAGCAGACTCGGTCTCCCGGCCCTCACCGCCGACCGGAGCTGGGCCGCCCTCAACATCGACGGCGTGAAGGTCGTGCAGATCCGGTGAAGGCCAGCTTGTGGTCACGATGTGGTCTTGAAATTGGGGAGTGTGATGCCGCATACTGAGTCCGTGAAGCGCAGCCGGGAGCGATCCGCCATGGAACTCGCAATACGTGAGGCGAAGGCCCGCCTCTCCGAACTCGTCGCCGCCGCCCGCAGCGGCGAGCGCGTGATCATTACGAAACACGGTCGCCCCGCGGTCGAACTCGTTCGCTGCGACCACGGCGGCGGGATCGATTTCGAGAAACTGGAGGCAGCCCGCCGTCGGCTCGGCATGGAAGGGGATCGCGAGCCGTGGCCCTCGGAATACGACGATCCGGCATTCAGCCGCCGGGTGCTGGGTCTCGATATCGAGTAGTCGGCCGACGATGCGCGTACTCCTCGATACGTCCTATCTCTACAACTTCATGGAAGCGCCGGGAAGATTCCATGAGTCCGAGCGACGGTTTCTCGCCGCCCGCGATGCCCGCATCCACGTGAGCGCGGTGTCCATCTGGGAAATGCGGCTCAAGCACCGTGCCCGTCGCGCGTCGGGCGCCCGCAAGAGTCCCTTCGCACCGCAGGACGTGCTCGCGCTGCTGGAAGATCAGGACGTGACGTTCCTGCCCATGACCATCCTCGATGCCGCGGAGGAGCTTGAGCCGCCCCTCGATCACAGGGATCCGTTCGACGAACTGCTCCTGGTCCAGGCGCAACGGCAGGGCCTGATGCTGCTCACGACCGACCGACGTCTCGCCGACCATCCGCTCGCTGTGACTGCCGAGGGGCTCGGCTAAGACCCCTTCCTCAGCGCCCCGCTTCCGCGCGTTCCCGCGGGAACGTCTCGGGAACGCGGGGCATCGCAGGGAGACGGGTCATTAGGGGACCAGGGCGTTTGGCTGCCGCTCCTTCACGTGACGACTCATCCAGTCGAACATCTCCCACACGGTGTGCAGGACCGATTCCCGGGCCCGGTAGCCGTGGCTTTCGTGGGGCAGCATCACCAGGCGGACGGTGCCTCCCAGGCCCTTCACGGCGTGGTACATGCGCTCGGACTGGACGGGGAAGGTCCCGGAGTTGTTGTCGATGACGCCGTGGGTCAGGAGCAGCGGTTCGTTGATCTTCTCCGCGTGCATGAAGGCGGACATGCGGAAGTAGACCTCGGGCGCCTCCCAGAAGGTGCGGCGCTCGTACTGGAAGCCGAAGGGCGTGAGGCTCCGGTTGAAGGCGCCGCTGCGCGCGATGCCGGCGGCGAAATCGTCGGAGTGCGCCAGCATGTTGGCGGTCATGAAGGCTCCGTAGCTGTGGCCGGCGATCCCGACCCGGTCACGGTCGGCCACGCCCATCTCGACGAGCTTGTCCACCGCGGCCTTGCCGTTGGCCACGAGTTGCTCCACGTAGGTGTCGTTCGCAGCGAAGCCGCCGACGATCGGCATCGCGGCGTCGTTGAGCACCGCGAACCCCTGGGTGAGCAGCAGGAGATGCGAGGCGCCGGAGATGGTCGTGAAGCGGTGGGCCGAGCCCCTGACCTGACCGGCGCCGTCCTCGTCGGCGAACTCGCGCGGGTAGGCCCATACCAGGACCGGGAGCCTCTGGCCGGGCTCGTAGTCGGCGGGCAGGTACAGCTCGCCCGATAGCGGGATGCCGTCGTCGCGCTCGTAGTAGATCTTGCTCTTGGTGATCCCCGCGAGCTGGGGCTGGGGGTCGGGGACGGACGTGAGGGCCGTGCGCTCGTCGTTTGCCGTCGTGACGAGGTGGTAGTTCGGCGGCTCCTCGCTCGTCTCGCGCCGGATGACGATCCGGCCGGCGCGTGCGTCCGCCAGACCGACCACGGTCTCGTAGCTGTCTGCGCCCGAATGGAAGAGTCGCTGCCGCCCGTCGTCCGTCAGATCCAGCCGGTCCAGGAATGGCCGGTCTCCTTCCGGAGATCCTCCCGGACCCGCCAGAAAGATGCTCGTGCCGTCCATGTGGACGACCCGCTTGCCGGCCCCGTCCTGCTTCATGACCGGGTCGCCCGGATTGCCGTACCAGTCGTCCGTGCTCCGGTCCCAGAGGAGCGCGGGCCGGGCGCCGGGAGTGGAAGCCTGCACGGCCCAGGCGCGGGACCGCCGTGTCGGCCAGTCGAATTCGTAGACGAGGGCGGTCTCGCCGTCCTCGCCCCACAGGACCGGATAGCCGAAGCCGAAGGCGCCCGAGCCCAGGCGGTGCTCGGTGCGGACGAGTTCGGTGCCCTCTCCGTCGAAGGGCGCCGCGAGGGTCAGCACCCGGTCGCGGTGGGGCACGTCGAGCGCGGGGTTGCCGCCGTCGAGGGCTTCCACGTAGGCCAGGGTGGCGGGCACGCCGGGGCGCCAGGAGAACTGGCGGAGACCGGCCCGGCGAAAGCCCAGGTGCTCGGGGCCGCCCTCGTCCAGGGGGAGTGTGGCGAGCGTGCGCAGGGGCGCGCCGTCGCTGCCGAGGACTTCCACCTCCCCGGGGAAACGGGAGTCGGGAACGAGATACGAGTAGGGGCGAACCGTGCGGACGGACAGGTAGTAGTCGCCGCTGGGTGAAGGGTCGAGGGATTCGTAGACCGCCGGGGCGCCGATGGCCTGTGCGGCTCCGGTGGCGGCGTCGACGAGGGCCGGCTGCGACGTGAGGTAGTAGTCGAAGAGCGCCTCGTCGTGGGCGTCTTCCAGCAGGTCCTGGAAGGTCCAGGAGGGGGCGGCCTCTCCGCCGGATTCCTGCGTGATGGGGCCGACGGGGATCGCCGCCGGGG
>VXMQ01000033.1 GCA_009841015.1 Candidatus Palauibacter denitrificans
TCCCCGGCCCACGAACCCGAGATGCCCTCCCCGCTCCGTCAGTGCAAGGGAGAGGTTAGGGCGTTTCCGGATCGTTTCGATGGGCACCGAGTTCCCCGGGGCGAGCGGGTCATCCTGCCCGTGGACGAGGAGCATGGGAAGGTCCACCGAGGCCACGAAACGCTTCGCGCTGCAGCGCGCGTAGTAGTCGGCGGCGTCGCGAAAGCCGTGAATCGGCGCCGTGAGCCGGTCGTCGAATTCGCGAATCGTGCGCGCCCTCGCCGCCGCGGGCGCCACCACGTCCGGGAATCTCACCGCCTTCTCGCGGGCCTTCTCCCGCAGGCTGCGCAGGAAACGCCGGCCGTACACGCGCCCGATCCCGCGCTGCAGGGCGTCGGCGCTGGATTCGAGGTCGTAGGGGACCGACACGGCGGCCGCGGCGACGAGACCCCGGCCGCCTACCTCGCGTCCGACCAGGTTGAGGAGCGCGTTCCCGCCCAGAGAGAACCCGACCGCAGTCTGCGGGAGACCTGGGAAACGCGCCGCCATCCAGTCCAGCGCCCGCTCGATGTCGTCGGTCCGACCCGAGTGGTAGGCGCCCGGCAGACGGTTCGGCTCCCCGCTGCACGAGCGAAAGTTGAGCGCCACCGCCTGAATGCCGGCGGCCGCCAGCGCCTCGCCCGTCGTCACCATGTAGCCGGAGCGGGCGCTCCCCTCGAGCCCGTGGAGAAGGAGGCACAGACCCGAGGGCGCTTCCGCTCCTCGCCACAGGTCGAGGTCGATGAAATCCCCATCGTCCGTGTCGAGCCGAACCCGGTTGTACCGCGGCTCGAACCGCCGGCGTACGATCCGTCCCACCACGGTCTGCGCGTGAGGATTCCGGAGGCCCCGCGCCGGCTGGAACGCCGACAGATCTTTCAAGATCCATTACCTTTCGTCCCGTGTCTCGACCACTCCTGCATCAGTACACCGTCTCGGAGGCGGGTTCCCGGCGCTGGCTCTACGTGCTGCACGGCATCTACGGCACCGGCCGCAATTGGGCTTCATTCGCCCGCCGGCTCGTCGCTCGGCGTCCCGAATGGGGAGCCGTGCTCGTGGACCTGCGGCTGCACGGGCACTCGCCCCGCTTCGCGCCGCCACACACACTTGCCGCGTGCGTGCACGACGTGCTCGACCTCTCGGAGTCGCTCGAGCGGCCTGTGGAGGCGATCCTCGGGCACTCCTTCGGCGGCAAGGTGGCGCTGATGGTGGCCGCGGCCGCCGCGCCGGGCCAGACATGGGTGATCGATGCGACCCCCTCCCGCCGCTCGCCCGGCGGAGGAGCCGCCCGGCTGCTCGATGTGATTCGCCGGCACCCGGGGCCCTTCGCGAAGCGACGTGACGCCGTATCCGTGGTGGAGGCCGAGGGGTTCGCCTCGCCCGTCGCGCACTGGCTGGCGACCAACCTCGTCCTCGTCGACGCCGGCTACCGGTGGCGCCTCGATCCGGATGCGGCCGAAGAACTGCTTGCCGACTACTTCAGGCGAGACCTCTGGGACGTCATTGAGACACCCGTCCCTCCGTCGGAAATCCACGTCGTACGGGCCACCCAGTCGGACATCCTCTCGGCGGACGACCGCGCGCGGTTCCGGGCGGCGACGCTGAACGGCCGCGTACACCTCCACGAAGTCGCCGGCGGCCACTGGCTGCACGTGGACAATCCCGACGGCCTCCCGGATCTCGTCGCCGAGCACCTCTGACCGGCCACGGTCCGTTGGGGCTACCAGACTTCGTACCATGTGCCGGGGATGGCCGCCGCCGGCGCGGTGAGCCGCTCGGCGGCGGCCGCGACGGCGCACGCGCTGAAGCGCAGATCGATGCGGTGGCCGCCGAAGTCCGCCGCCACCCCGGCGCCACCCGCGAGCCCGCTTGCCACGCTCCCCCGGATCGAGATGTCCCCGTTCACGACCAGGGCGCCGCCCACGAGGATGAGCCCCCTCCAGGCGAACCCGTCGTCGAGCGTCAAGTCGCCCTCCACGACGAGGGCGCCGCGCCCGCTGGAGCCCGCCCCGAGCGTCCCCGATCCCGAAATCCGCGTATAGGATGAATCGGCTCCGGGAGACGGCCACGGATCGCGCGGCACGACCGCGTCGGGACGAGGGCCCCAGGACGCGAGCAATTCCGTCCAGCGGATCCCCGTTTCCGCCGCGACCGACACGCCCGCCCCCATCCGGCGATCCGCCGGGGATCCCGAGATCGTGAGCAGCGAGTCGGGCGCCGGCCCCGGTCCGCCCCAGTACGCGACGCCCGCGACCGGCGAGGGCTGTTGCGGACAGGCGCCCCCGGACGTGCCCAGGCCCGAGATCGTCCCCTTCGGGGGGGTGCCGCCCGCGCTCCCGACGAGGACGAGCGCCCCGGGGATTCGCGGCGGTCCGGCCACCCACAGGAGCTGTCCCACCGACCGCTCGAAGGTCGCGCCGCCGTAGACGACCCGTCCCAGCGATTCGACGCGGTACACGGCCTCTCCGGGCCGCAGTTCGAGGAGCTGTTCGAAGGAGACCGTCGCCGTTCCCGCGCCCAGCGTAAGGGTCGGCGCAGAAGGGTTCGGCAGCTCGGCGAGCGCGATCGCCGTCGCGAGCCCGCTCTCGGCCGCGTAGAAGGCCTCCGTGGAACGCGCGAAGGCGCGGGCGGACTGTCCGTCGACCCAGGTGACGAAAAAGCCGCCGGCCGCCATGAGCGAAACGAGCAGCAGGGTGAGCATCACAGACGGCAGCGCGAAGCCGCGCGGCTCCGATAACGGGGGCACGGGGGCCCGCAGCCGTGGAATCCTGCCGGGAGAGCGCATGACGTGAACGTGTCGCTCCGGATCAACGCCCCCTCAACGCGGCGGCCGCATCCCTCGGCTGCCATGGGCTGCTAGCTGGCGGTCTCCGCGAGCCAGTTGTCGATCGCGTCGCTGAGCGCGGGAAGGCTCAGCGCGCCGTTCTCCAGCACCCGGTCGTGGAACTCCGCGATGGAGAACGCCTCCCCGAGCCTCGCCTCCGCCTTCGAGCGCAGCCGCAAGATCTCGAGCTGCCCCAGCTTGTAGGTGAGCGCCTGGGCGGGCGACGTGATGTAGCGGTCCACCTCGTTCTCGATGTTCACCTCGGCGAGGAGTGTGTTCTCGCGGACGAACTCGATCGCCTCCTGCCGGGTCCAGCCGAAGGCGTGGATGCCGGTGTCGACGACGAGCCGGCTGGCCCGCCACGCGTCATAGGAGGCGAGGCCGATGCGGCTCAGGCCGTCCACGTAGAGGCCCATTTCGTCGGCCAGGTGCTCCGCGTACAGCGCCCACCCCTCGACGAAGGCGACCGAACCGAGGTGCTTCCGGAACTCGGGCAGACCCTCGATCTCCTGGGCGATCGCCGTCTGGAGGTGGTGTCCCGGAATCGCCTCATGGAAGCTCAGGACGTCGGCCTGGTATCGGGGCCGGATCTCGGGCCGGTACGTGTTCACGTAGTATGTGCCCGGGCGCGATCCATCCGGTGCCGGCTCCCGGTAGTAGGCGAGCTGGCTCTGCGGCGCCTCGTAGAGCGGGATCGGACGGATCACCATCTCCGTCCGCGGCGTCGTGCCGAACCAGTCGGGCATGACGAGGGCCGCCCGCGCATACGCCTCCTCGGCCATCTGCACGATCTCACCGGGCCAGCGGAAGAACATCTCCGGATCCGACCGCAGCCGCTGCTGAATCTCCTTGAGGTCGGAGGCGCCGAGGACCTCCTGTCCAAGGGTCCGCAGCTCGTCGTGGACCTTCTCCAGCTCCGCCAGACCCTGGGCGTGGATCTCGGCCGGCGTCAGTTCGAGCGTCGTGAAGTTGCGGATCATCGCCTCGTAGCAGGCGCTGCCGCCCGGCAGGCTGGAGAGTCCGACCGCCGCGCCCGTGCGCGAGTGCGGATAGAGTTCGTCGCGCAGAAAGTCCCGGAGCCTGGCGTAGGCCGGCTGGATGCGCTCGGAGGCGGCCTCGCGGATGCCGGCGCGGAAGTCGTGGCGCGTCCCCTCGGGCCACGCGTCGAGCCGGGTCCCCGCCGGGGCGTAGATCGGCCATTCCTCCACCGGGCGTTCGAGGAGGGCGCCGAGCTGCACGATCGTCCGGTTCACCGACGCGCGCGCCGCGACCCGCCCTGTCTCAAGGCCCGTGCGGAGGTTCGAGATGTAGTCGTCGATGTAGTCCGCGAACGCGTTCCAGCGCCGGATCATGCGCTCGCCGTCGACCGGCGTCTCGAGCGGCTGGGCGCCCACGATGTTGAGGAAGTCGAGCTGGAACCCCTCGCGGTGGTCCACCACCCACACCTCGAGATCGCACGTCTGTTCGGCGACCTCCGCCGAGAGCTGGTGGTCGAGCGCGAGGTACGTGAGCCGGTTCCCCGCCGGCAGCGACGCGAGGTCGATGGCCGCGAGGGCGTCGGAGAGGGCACGAACCTCGCGGCGGCGATTGTTGCGGCCCGAGGGCGAGATGTCGCGAACGCGGTCGCTGAGGCGGTGCTCTCCCAGGTAGGTCGCCTGCAGCGGATTCCAGGAGAGGTAGGCGTCCCAGAAGCGGTCGCTGAGCGCCGAGAGGTCGCTGGGCGGGGCGGCGGCCGCCGTTTCGGTCGACCCCGGCTCGCAGGCCGCGATCCCGCCCGCCATGAGGATCGCGGCCGCGATCCGGCCCGCCGCTGCACCCGTAAGTCGGCTTCCGTCGCGGGTTGACGTCATGCTGGTTGCTCTTGATCGTTCCGTTTGCGCGTCATGCCCCGAATCTCGCCGCCCGAAGATGCGGCAGGGAAGGCGGGTGCGTAAAGGAGCGCCCACGAAGGGGAACCGAAAGCACAAGGAGAACGTCGTGTCCCAGCCGTTCTACACCGCCCGCGCCCGTCTCGAGAAAGTCGAGGGCGTGCATCGGCGGGCCCGCCTCGAAGAGGGGACCGAGATCGACTTCGGCGTCCACGGTCCCATCAAGTCCCACTACCGGATCGACGCGAAGGACCTGCCGCTGCCCGTCGACTACCAGGTGGCCGCGACCGGGGGCTGAATGCTGGGCACGCTCAACGGCGCACTGGAAGTGCGCGGCATCCGCCTGGCCCCCGAAGACATCGCCGCCGAAGCGGAGGGCATCCTGCACCTCCGCGACCGCATGCCGCTGCTCGAGGAGATCGTCGTCCACTACCGGCTCCGCATCCCCGCCGAGGCCCGGGAGACCGTCGACCGCGCTCTCGCCAGCCACGGCGCGAAGTGCCCCACCGCCCGCTCGCTGGAGGGCGCGATCGAGGTGACGTGGACCGCCGACATCGAAGAGATCCCTGCTTCATCATGATGAGGGCGACGTGACACGGAGCGAGGACATGGTCCGCGTGTTCGAGGCGTGGGATGAGAGCGAATTCCTCGCGGCGCGGCTCGCCCTCGAGGCGGACGACATCCCCTTCAGGGTCGAAGGGGAGTTCGCACCCGTGTCCTGGGGCCCGACGGCAGCCGCAAAAGTCCTCCGCGTGCCCGCAAGCCGGCACGAAGAAGCGAGGCAAACCCTCCGAGACGCTCTCGAAGGAGGGGAATGATGTCGTTGTCGCGCTTTGACCGTCAGGGGGTCGCGGCATAATCTGCCATCCGCGTCCATGGAACCTGCGGGAGGGGCACTGAACCGGCACGAACGAAGAACGGAGAAGGTCGCCAAGCCGACTCTCAAGGAGTTGCTCCTGGCTTCTGAAGCCCGAACCGATTCGCTGGTGTCCGCCCGCCAGGGAATCCGACAACGCCCGATGCCGCAACTCGACTCGCAGCCGGACTACCGCCCGAACGAACAAGCGTGAGCTTTCGGCCGCTGGACGTTGCGGCGTTCGCGGGGTTTCTGGTGCTGGTCGTGGGCGTGTCGCTGTATGCCTCGCGGGGGCGGCGCGACGCGGCGGGGTATTTTCTTGCCGGGCGCAACCTGCCGTGGTGGCTGATCGGGTTCTCGCTCATCGCGTCGAACATCTCGACGGAACACTTCGTGGGGATGGCGGGGCGGGGCTACGACATCGGTCTCGCGATCGCGAGCTACGAGTGGATGGCGGCCGTCACCCTCGTCCTCGTCGGACTCTTCTTCCTGCCGCGCTTCCTCGCGGCGGGGATCTACACGATCCCGGAGTACCTCGAGTTCCGCTACGACGTGCGCACGCGCACCCTGATGGCGGGCTTCATCCTCGCGGCGTACGTGCTCGTGGCGCTCGCGACGGTGCTGTACTCCGGCGCGCTCGCCCTGGAGTCGATCTTCGGCCTCGACGTGTCGGCCGGCATCTGGCTCATCGGCGTGCTCGCGGGCGGCTACACGATCTACGGCGGGCTCAAGGCCGTCGTGTGGTCAGACCTCCTCCAGGGCGTGGCGCTCCTCCTCGGCGGCGTGCTCGTGACCGTGCTGGGGTTCCGGGCCATGGGCGGCATCGGCCCCTTCCTCGAGGCGGCGGACGGAAAGCTCCACACCGTCCTCCCGTGGAACCACCCGGAGATGCCTTGGGTCGCCGTCTTCATCGGCGGCCTGTGGATCCCCAACATCTTCTACTGGGGACTGAACCAGTTCATCACGCAGCGCACGCTGGCGGCGCGCAGCCTGGCGGACGGACAGCGCGGGCTCTTCCTGGCCGGCTTCATCAAGCTGTTCATCCCGTTCATCATCATCTTCCCGGGGATCATGGCGGCGGAGTTGTTCGCCGATCAGGTGACGAACCCGGACCAGGCCTACCCGGTGATGATGCGGGAACTCCTCCCGGTCGGGCTGACGGGGATCATGTTCGCGGCGCTGTTCGGGGCCGTGATGAGTTCGCTCGACTCGATGCTCAACTCGGCGGCGACGATCTTCAGCGTCGACCTCTACAAGCGGCACCTGCGGCCCGAGGCGTCCTCGCGGCGCCTCATGGTGGTGGGACGGGTGACGACGGGCGTGCTCGTGGTGGTGGCGTGTCTGTGGGCGCCGGTCGTGGCCCGCGCGCCGAGCGTGTTCGAGTACATCCAGATGT
>VXMQ01000035.1 GCA_009841015.1 Candidatus Palauibacter denitrificans
GGGCAGGGAAGTTCGGGCACGGTGTACCTCTTCGGGCGCGGGGCCGACGGGGCGTGGAGCCGCCAGGCGGCGCTCGAGGCGCCCGCGCTGGGCGGGGGCGCCGGACTGGGCTCCAGCGTCCTGTTCACCGGGGACGACGAACTCGCCGCGGGCGCGCCCTCCGCGGATGGGTCCGTGGGCCGGGTCGTGCTCTTCGCCCGCGGGGCGGGGGGCGACTGGGCCGAGGCGGCGACGCTGCTCCCGGGCGACCCGGGCCCCGGCCAGCGCTTCGGGACCGCGCTCGCCGCCGCCGGGGACGAACTGATCGTCGGGGCGCCGGGCGCGGACGACGGCCGGGGCCGGGTCGACGCCTTCACCCGCGCGGATGCGGACGAAGGCTGGCGCGCCGCGCACGCGTTCGCGCCCGCCGTTGCGCCCGGGGAAACCGGACTCGTTGCGGGCTTCGGGGCCGCCCTCGCCCTTCGCCCGGGCCTCGCCGTGGTCGGCAGCCCCGCATCCGAAGGAAGCGCGGGGCTCGCGGCCGTCTACGAGGCGGCGGAGGATGGCGCGTGGTCGGGGCCGGTCTGGCTGCGGCCCGGGACTCCGCCCGTCGCGGTGACGTCGGCGGAGGTGCGCTGCGAGGACGACCGCGCGGCCGGCTTCGACTGTGCGGATGTCGACCTCCAGGCGTACCTCCCGCTCGCCTCGATCGGCGCCGAACCCGGGGAGCGCGTGAGCGACGCGTGGGGCTGGACGGACCCCGAGACCGGGCGGGAATACGGCCTCGTCGGCCGTTCGGGCGGGGCCGCGATCGTCGACGTCACCGATGCGGTCAACCCCGTGTATCTCGGCGTCATCCCCGCGAACCGGAGCGGCGCCCGCGACCTCAAGGTCTACGCTGACCACCTCTTCTTCACCGGCGACGGGGCCGGCGCCCACGGCCTCGTCGTCTTCGACCTGACCCGCCTGCGCGACGTGGCGGGTCCCCCCGTGGAGTTCGCGCCCGACCTCCGCTGGGACGGGATCGGAAGCGCCCACAACCTCATCATCGACACCGGCGCGGGCACCGCCTTCACCGTCTCCACGAGCGGCGACGGGCACACCTGCGGCGGCGGCCTTGTGATGATCGACATCCGCGAGCCGCTCGCCCCCGAGTTCGCCGGCTGCTACACGGACACCGAGGGGCTCATCTTCCAGGGGCGGACGCACGACGCGCAGTGCCTCGTGTACGACGGGCCCGACACGGATTACCGGGGGCGGGAGCTGTGTTTCGCGTCGAACGAGACCGCGCTCCGGATCGTCGACGTCACGGACAAGGCGAACCCGCGCCCGATCTCGGCCGCGGCGTACCCCGGCGTCGCCTACATCCACCAGGGGTGGCTGAGCGACGACCGGCGCTACTTCTTCCTCGACGACGAACTCGACGAACTCGTCGGCACGACGGACCGGACGAAGACGATCGTGTGGGACGTGACGGATCTCGACGACCCCGTCGTGATCGCGGACTACTATGGACCCAACAACGCGACGGATCACAATCTCTACGTGAAGGGCGACCGGATGTACCAGGCCAACTACCAGGCCGGCTTCCGCGTCATCGACATCAGCGACCCCGAGAACCTGCGGGAGGTCGGGCACTTCGACACCACGCCTTACGGAGCGGACCCCCCGGGCTTCAACGGGGCGTGGACCGCGTTCCCCTACTTCGAGAGCGGGACCGTGCTCGTGACGAGCATGCTCGAGGGCGTCTTCCTCCTCAAACCGAGGCGAACCGAACTCGTCCCCTGACGGCGGACCCAACTGCGACGGAGATCGGATGACGGCAAACGGATGCATCGTTCACTGCGGCGGCGACGGCCCGCTGCTCGTACGGAGTCCGCTGCGCGTGCGCACGGCGGGAGCGGAAGACGGGATCGCGAAGCCGAAGGCCGCCCTGTGCCGCTGCGGGAAGTCGGCGAACAAGCCGTTCTGCGACGGGGCGCACCGCGACATCGAGTTCCGGGCCGCCGGGCCCATCGACACGAGCCGCGCGACATCGGAGTCGGAGTCGGAGTCGGAGGCGGCGGCGCCATCCGGCGAGGAGGCCGGGGAAGCAGTGGTCACCGCCCACGCGAACGGGCCGCTGCACTTCGACGGCGTCGTGGAGATCAGCGGGGAAGGGCACGAGGGGTCCGCTCGCTTCCGGCAGCCCTGGCTGTGCCGCTGCGGCGCGTCGAGCAACAAGCCGTTCTGCGACGGGTCCCACAAGGAGATCGGGTTCGAGGCGGAGGGCCTCTAGGGCGTGGCGGGTCCGGGGCCGACTGCCGAACCGGGGTCGCTCGCACTTTATCCTCTCCTCTACGTCGGATGGGCCGACGGGGAACTCGCGGCCGAGGAACTCGCCATGCTGCGCGGGCACCTGCGCGAGGCGGGGGTTCCCGAGGGAGCCCTCGCGGAGTGGCTCGATCCCGACGCGCCTCCGTCGGCGGAGCGGCTCCTCCACCTCCTCGATGAGGTGCGGCGGCGGGCGGCGGAGGTCTCGCCCGAGCGCAGGCGGTCGCTCACCGAACTCGGCATCGCGATCGCGGAGGCCGACGGCGAGTACCCCACCCGCGAGGAGTGCGCGGCCATCCTCCGCATCGAGGAGGCGCTGGGCCTGGGCGGCCCGGACGCGGTGGCGACGCTCTTCGACCCGGCGCGGCCGATCGCGCCGCTTCCCGACGTCCAGCCCCGGTTCGACCCGGAGGCGATGGCGCGCTTCCTCCGCGGTCCGGCTCCCGAGACCCGGCAGCGTGTGCGTGCGCTGCTCTCGGACGGCCGGTTCGAAACGGCGACCGGCCTCTCGACGGCCGACTATCGGGCGCGGGTCTCGGAGTGGTGCCGGGCGCTCGCCGACGAGGGGCTCGGGGCTCTCAGCTACCCGGCAGAGTTCGGGGGCGGGGACGATCCCGCGGCCTTCCTCGCCACCTTCGAGACGCTCGCCTTCTTCGACCTCAGCCTGCTCACGAAGTTCGGCGTCCAGTTCGGACTCTTCGGCGGCAGCATCCACCAGCTCGGGTCCCGGCGACACCACGAGAAATACCTGAGGGACGCGGGCACGCTGGCGCTCCCGGGGTGCTTCGCGATGAGCGAGACGCTGCACGGGTCCAACGTCCAGGACATTCAGACGACGGCGGTCTACGACCACGGGACGGGGGAGATCCTCGTCCACACCCCGGTGCCGGGAGCGCGCAAGGACTACATCGGGAACGCCGCGCGGGACGGCCGGCTCGCCACGGTGTTCGCGCAACTCGAGGTCGAAGGGGAAGGGCGCGGGGTGCACGCGATCCTCGTCCCCATCCGCGGCGAGGACGGAGAGCCGCTGCCCGGCGTGACGATCGAGGACTGCGGCGAGAAGCTCGGCCTGAACGGCGTGGACAACGGACGCCTCCATTTCGACCGCGTGCGCGTACCGCGCGGGAACCTCCTCGACCGCTTCGCCTCCATCGACGGCGGGGGCGCCTATCGGAGTCCGATCGCGAGCCCGGCTCGCCGCTTCTTCACCATGCTCGGCACCCTCGTCAGCGGCCGCGTGGCCGTGGGGAGCGCGGCGCTCAGCGCGACGAAGGTCGCCCTCACGATCGCGGTGCGGTATGGCGCGCGGCGTCGGCAGTTCGGTGCGTCCGGCGAGGCCGAGCGCATCCTGCTCGACTATCCCGCCCACCAGCGGCGACTCCTCCCGCGCCTCGCCACGACGTACGCGCTCAACTTCGCCCTCCACGACCTGCAGGCGGAGTACGTGGCGGCGGTGACCGCGGAGGCGGGGGGCTCCGGCGAACCGGAAGCCGGGGGTGTGGCGCGGCGGCGACGCCTGGAGGCGGCCGCGGCCGGGCTCAAGGCCTGCACCACGTGGCACGCGACGGACACCATCCAGGCATGCCGGGAGTCATGCGGGGGGCGCGGCTACCTCGCGAACAACCGGTTCGCGGCGCTCAAGGCGGACAGCGACGTATTCACGACCTTCGAGGGGGACAACACCGTCCTCATGCAGCTCGTGACGAAGGATCTCCTCACGGGCTTCCGCCAGCAGTTCGGGGATCTCGGCGCGCTCGGGATCGCGCGTTTCGCCGCCGCCCGCGCCCTCCGCGCGATCGCCGAGCGCAACTGGATCATCTCACGGAAGACGAGCGAAGCCCACCTCCGCGACCCCGGCTTCCAGGACGCGATTCTCGACGCCCGCCGCTCGGACCTCGTGCTTTCGCTCGCCCGGCGGGTCCGGCACCGGATCGCCGGCGGGATGACCGCGTTCGATGCGCTCACGGACTGCCAGCACCACGCGCTCACGGCCGCACGGGCCCACGTCGAGTGCGAGATCCTGCGCTCGATGACCGCGGCCGAGCGGCGGACGCCGAGTTCCGGCGTCGCGGAGTGGCTCGAGCGGCTGCGCTGCCTCTACGCGCTCGCCACGATCGAGCGCGAGGCGGCGTGGTTCCTGGAGCAGGGCTACCTGGATCCCCCCAAGAGCAAGGCCATCCGCCGCACCGTGACCGCGCTCTGCGCCGAGATCCGCCCCCAGGCCATCCCCCTCGTCGACGCCTTCGACCTCCCCCGCTCCTGCCTCGAAGGCTCCATCGGCCTCTGACCGCAACGACGCCGGGGCTGGATCAATCTCCGTTGATAGACGGGCGGATCTTGTCGGAAGAGACAGGACCCACTTGTCGGTCGAGGGGGTATGCCGAAAGTCAGGGAGGACTGAGGCAGGCCGGGCTCACGGAGAGAGGCCAGCGATGAAATACGCGGTGGTCATCGAGAGAGCCGGAAACAACTATTCGGCATACGTCCCGGACCTGCCCGGTTGCGTCGCGACCGGGGACACGAAGCGGGAAGTGGCCCGGAAGATTCGGGAGGCGATCGCCTTTCATCTCGATGGTCTGCGAGAGGACGGAGTGCGGATCCCGAGCCCGCGGACTGTCGCCGGACGTCAGGTCGCTGGGGGGTCCGGGCGCAGGAGTTGAGTGGCGAGGTTGAGGGCGTTGGTGGGCCAGTAGGCTTTCGGGCGCGGGCGCCGGACGCCGGGTCGGCCCGCTTCGGGACGGCAGCGGAGGATCGGACGGGTCCAGCGCGCGGGTATCGCCTCCAGCCCGTGGGCCGCGCCGAGGAGCGCTCCGCAGATCGCGGCGTTCGTGTCGGTGTCGCCGCCCCTCATCACGCTGTCGATCACGCCCTCCTCGAGCGACGGCGCGTGCCGCAACTGCCACAACGCGTTGCGGAGCGCGATCAGGACCCAGCCCATGTGCGTCATGTAGTCGTCCGGCGGCCCGGCGCCGGCCTCCTCGACACACGCCCGCACCTCCGGGCAGATCTCCGCTTCTTTCGCCCATGCCGCGATCCGTTCGTACAACTCGCGCGGCGTCGGACCGCGGTCGATGGCGTGCGCGATCGCCATCGCGAACAGCGCGTTCGCGTCGAGACAGACGCGATTCGGGTGCGTGAGTCGGGCGTCTTCCCGCGCCCGGCGCGCGACCGTGTCGAGGCGCTGACCGGCGCCGAAGATGCCCAGCGGGGCGATGCGCATCAGCGCCCCGTTGGCCTGGCTCTCGTGGCGCGGGCGTCCGAGCAGGCCGTCGCGGATCGTGAGGCCGCAGTCGAACGGGTCCGAAGCGAGCCATTCCGTGTAGGCGCGTCTTGCCGCCTCCAGGTCGTACGCCCCGCGGGCGATCAGCGTGCGGGCCAGCGCCAGGGCCAGCTCGGAATCGTCCGTCGGCTGTCCCGCGAGCGTGTCGAACGTGCCCCCGTCCGCGAGGTCGCGGACCCCGTCCGGGTAGAGGAGGCGGATGTCCCCGGGCGACTGGAACTCGACGAGGCTGCCGAGCGAATCGCCGGCGATCTGGCCGATGAGGCAGCCGCGCGCGCGGTCGAGCTTCGGGTCCTCGCCGCGAGACGTTCCCGCGGGAACGTCGGCCGCCGGCGCGTTCACGCTTCCTCCGTGCGGCGGACCAGCGCCTTCACGAGGTCCGAATCGGGTTCGACGAAGATCGTTTGGACGCGGTCCGGGGTCACCGTGCCGGGCGGAGACTTCCGCGGCTTGCGCACGTACTTCCGGCGGGTCCAGACGACCGGGGCCGTGCGGTTGTGGCGCGCCCCGCTGTGGACCGCCGCCACGGTCGCGGCTTCGAGCAGGTCGCGCCGCGGCGGATTCTCGTCCCTTCGCCCCCAGCGCAGAATCACGTGCGCACCCGAGGCCTGGGAGGCGTGCAGCCAGATGTCGTCCGGTGCGGAGTGGCGGAAGGTGAGGTCGTCGTTGTCGCGGGGGCCGCGGCCGACCCGGATCTCCAGCCCACCCGAGGACCGGAGCCGTGTGTAGGGTAACCGGAGTTCGGGCCCACCGGCCCGTGTTCCGCCCGCGCGGGTGCGCACCGGCTTCCCGCCGGCCGCGGACCACAGGGCGTCCGACGGGCCGGACTCGGCGAGCCGCTCCAGGTGGGCGTCGAACTCGGCCGCGCGCTCACGGGCCGTCGCGATCGCGGCGGGCAGCCGCTCCAGCGCGCGCTCCCGGCGCCGGGCCTCGTCGAAGAAGGCCTCCGCGTTGGCGACCGCATCGCGGGCGGGGTCGAGCGCGATCTCGCGCGGAGCGCCATCGAAGTCGGGCAGCGTCACGGCGGAGGCGCCCTTCGGCACCTCATCCTTGCGGGCGAGAAGGATCTGGCCGAGGAGGCGGGGCTCGTCGGGCGGACCGGCCGCGGCCAACTGCCGCTCGAGCGCGGCGGCCCGGCGCAGGTGCCGCTTCCGGCGGGCTCGGAGGCGCTTTCGGATCTGCGCGGCTTCGTCCCCCGCGTCGGCGTCATCCGCCGCCCCGGGGAGGGCCTGAAGCGCGGGGGCGGGGCCG
>VXMQ01000119.1 GCA_009841015.1 Candidatus Palauibacter denitrificans
CCCGTAACCCTCACGGATCAAACCAGTTAGCAATCTCATTGCCAAAGCTGGGACAGCGGGGGCCGGCCGAGATCGTGCTGCACTCGGCGCACGATCCGGGGATGGCGGAGCGGCTCGCCCTCATGCTCGTCGAGAACGGGATCGAGGTGTTCCGCGCGGCCGGGCCGGTGACGGCCGGCGACCGGACGCTGTCCGCGGGTTCGAGCTTCATCGTGCCGCTCGCGCAGCCCGGGCACCGCTTCATCCGCAACCTGCTCGACGCGCACGTGCCGATGGAGGAGGAGTTCGTGCGGCGGCAGATCGAGCGCCGCGCGAACCGCCAGCCGGACGAGATCTACGACCTCACGGCGTGGAGCCAGCCGCTGCTGTGGGACGTAGAGGCGATCGAAACCGCGGCGACGGGCGCGCGCGGCGCGGCGTTGACCGCGAGCGATGCGGCCGCGCGTCCCGAGGTGGCGAGCGCCGCCGGTGGCGGCGGCGGAGTCGAGCCTGCGGACGCATTGCCCGAGGCGCTCGTCGGTTACCTGGTCCCGTGGGGCACGAACGGGGCCGCGGCGGTCGCCGAGGCGCTGCGCGAGGGCCTCCGCGTCCGGGCCGCCGGCGCGGAGTTCACGCTGGACGGCCGCCGCTTCGGCGTCGGCACCGCCATCCTCCGGTCAGCCGAGAACGGCCCGGATCTGCGCCAGCGCCTGGCCGGCATCGCCGCCCGGCACCGCGCCGAGGTCGTGCCCATCGGCGACGCGTACGTGCGCGAGGGCATGTCGCTCGGCAGCCGCCGCGTCCGGGCGCTGCGCGAGCCGCGCGTGCTCCTCGTGTACGACGCCCCCGGCCGAAGCTACTCGGTCGGCTGGACGCGCTACGTCCTCGAGCGGCGCTACGGCCAGCGCACGACGGCCGTGCGGGCATCCAGCCTCGGCCAGGCGCGGCTGGCGGACTACGACGTCATCGTCTTCCCGAGCGGCAACTACGGCGGCGCCGTGGGCGACGGTCTGCAGGACCGGCTTCAGGCGTGGATGCGCGACGGCGGCACGGTCATCACGATGGCGGAGTCCTCGCGCTGGGCCGCGCGGACGGGGCTGCTCGCCACCGAGGCCGAGCGCCGGGGCGGCCGCGCCGAGGGCGACGACCCGCCGGAGCCCGGCACCCCCGAACAACCCATCGAATACCTCGATGCGATCTCCCCGGAGGACGAATCGCCGGAGGGCGTGCCCGGCGCGATCCTGCGCACCCTCCTCGACACGGAACACTGGCTCTCGGCGGGTACCGACGGCGAGATCGGCGTCCTCGTCGAGGGCTCCCGCGTCTTCCGTCCCATCACCCTCGACGAGGGCACGAACGTCGGACGCTACGCCGACCTCGAGACCCTGGTGCTGAGCGGAATCGTGTGGGAGGAGTCCCGCCCGCAACTCGCGAGCAAGGCCTTCCTCATCCACCAGCCCGTCGGCCGCGGTCAACTCATCGCCTTCGCCGAAGACCCGAACTACCGCGCCTACACCGAGGCGGCGCAACTCCTGTTCATGAACGCCGTCCTCCTCGGCCCCGGCCGATAGGACAAGACGGCCCCCGTCCCCGGGGCGCGAGGACGCCCCGGGCGGCGGGGGTTGATCGTCAGGAGCTGGCGTCGTCGGAGACGGCGCGGGTGGTGTCGTCGTCGTGCGTGCCGAACTTCTCGAACCAGGTGCGCAGGAAGAGCTGCGTGCGCAGGAAGTTCGACGGCGTGCTGCTCGTCCCGTGCCACTCGTTGCGGAAGCGGATCATCGCCGTCGGCACCCGCTCCATCTTGAGCGCCTGGTAGTACTCCTCCGTCTGCGGCATCGGCGTCCGCAGGTCCATCTCCCCCGTCATGAGCATGGTCGGCGTCGTCACGTTGCCCACGTACATGAGCGGCGAGCGGCGCAGGTGCTCGGAGGGATCGTCCCACGGGAAGTGCTCGAAGTTGCGGTACCAGCCGGGCCCGTCCGTCGTTCCCACAAACGAGAGCCAGTTCGTGACCGGGCAGTTCGCCGAGGCCGCCCGGAAGCGGTCGGTGTGGCCGACGACCCATGACGTCAGGACGCCGCCGCCGGAACAGCCGTACACGAACATGTTGTCCTCGTCGATGTAGCCGCGGGCCACGACCTCGTCGACGCCCGCCATCAGGTCGTCGAAGTCCTTCGACGGATAGGCGTTCTTGATCGCGTTCCCGAAGTCCGTCCCGTACCCGGAGCTGCCGCGCGGGTTGGTGTAGACGACGACGTAGCCGTTCGCGGCGTGCTCCTGCCAGCCGAAGTTGAACCCGGTGTTGTACATCCCGTGCGGTCCGCCGTGGATCGACAGGATGAGCGGGTACTTCTTCGACGGGTCGAAGTCGGGCGGCTTCACGATCCAGCCCTGAATGTCCCAGTCGTCCACCGACTTGTACCAGATCTCCTCGACCTCGCCGAGCGTGACCCCGGCGAGCACGTCGTCGTTCACGCGCGTGAGCTGCATGAGGTTGCCGCCGTCTTCGAGATCGAAGGAGACGACGTCGCCGGGACCGTGCGGCTCGGTCAGCGTACCCATCGCCTTCCCGTCCTCCGTGAAGGAGCTGAGGCTCAGGAGGTGGTTGCCGCTCGTGACCTGGGTCACGCCCCCGTCCACCGACGCGAAGTGCAGGTTGCGCGTGCCCTCGCGGTTCACGTTGAAGTAGACGCCGCTCCCGTCGGGCGCCCACATGAGCTGCGGGCTCCCCCGCATGCCGCGGTCGAAATCGCCGGAGATCTGCCGCACGCCCGAACCGTCGGGGTTCATGACGTAGAGGTGCGAGTTGCGGTACGTGTCGTCGTTCCAGTCCTGCCCCGCGTAGGCGATGAGGCTGCCGTCGGGCGAGGGATAGGCGCCGCCGTCCGGCCCGTGCCGGGTGGTGAGCTGCCGGATCGCGCCGGAGGCGACGTCGACCGCGTAGACCTCGGACTCGCGCCAGTTGTACTCGGAGTCCTCCTCGCGCAGCGAAGAGAAGTAGATCTCGCTCCCGTCGGGGCTCCACTGGGGGTTGCCGTGGTTCCACATGCCGTCGGTGAGCTGGCGCGGCGTGCCGCCGTCGGCCGGCACGACGAAGATGTGGGAATGGCCCTGGTCGACGTACCCGCGCCGGTCCTGACGGTAGTCCATGCGCGTGACGATCTTCGGGCCCTGCGTCCAGTTGGCTCCCTCCGGCCGGCTCGGCAGGTCGATGGGCCAGCTCTCCGCATCCTCCACCAGCATGGTGAACGCGATGTGGGTCCCGTCCGGCGACCAGCGCAGGCTGCCGGGCGAGTGCTCCAGCCGCGTGATCTGGGTCGTCGCGCCCTCCGCGTCCATCCAGCGCACGAAGATCTGCGAGCCCTCCGGCTCACCCGACGCCGTGAAGGCGATGCGCGTGCCGTCCGGGGACCAGATCGCGCCGGACCCGTCGATCAGCTCCCGCTTGCGGGTGCCGTCGGCGTTCATGATGTAGAGCGTGGACTCCCACCGGTCGTTCATCTGGTCGATCCAGCCGCGCGTGTACACGACGTGCTGGCCGTCGGGGGAGATCTGGGGGTTCGAGACCCGTTCCCAGTCCATGTACATGTCGAGGGAGAGGGTCCTCATCCCGTCGCCGTTCTGGGCCGAGACCGGGGCCGGGCCGACGAAGCCGACGAAGAGGAGAAGAAGCAGGCTCGCGGAAGCGAAGCGGGTGGCACGATGCATGATTGACCTCCTGCGAAAAGCGGGAATTGTGCAGATCTTTAACGTACTTGGGAGGATGTGGGGAGGGAAACCATCGGGGCCGGCGTGGACGCTGGCGTGTCGGGCCGGTGGGAATGCAGCTTGCATGCGCGGTCATCGGTGACAGGACGGAACTCCGGGAGAGGTATCTCATGAATCGGCGAATCCTTTTCGTGGCGGCGGGGCTGGCGCTGGCGAGTCCGGCGGTCGCGAGCGCACAACAGTTCGGCGGCGCGTTGGCTGTGGGCGGCGACCAGGTGCTGGTCGGCGAAGCAGGCAATGGCACGATGTCCGGCATCGTGTGGGTCTATGGCCTGACGGCCTCGGGCTGGGCGGAGACGGGGCAGGTGACGGTGTCCGACGAGGTGAGGGTCCCGGACGGTTTCGGGCGGGCGGTCGCCGCGCAGGGGGACTGGCTGTGGGCGGGCGCTCCGCTCGAGGCGGACGGGGCCGGCGCGGTCTACGTGTTCCGGTCCGACGGGGCGGGCGGCTGGGAGCGGATGGCCCGGCTCGAAGCGCCGGAGGGCGCGCGGGCGTTCGGGAGCGCCATCGCCCTGATGGAGGGCGTCGCGGTCGTGTCGTCCCCCGCGGCGGACGATGGACGGGGGGCGGTGTTCTCCTACACCCTCGGCCCCGACGGGACCGCCTCTCCGGGCGCGGCGTTGCGGCGGACGGAGGACGTGGGGACCGAGGGGTTCGGCGCGGCGCTGGCCCTCGACGGAGAGACGCTGCTCGTCGGCACGCGGGAGTCCGCCGACGCGCCGCCGGTCGTGTTCGCCTTCGCCCGCGAGGGTTCGGGGTGGACGGCGACCGGGACGCTCGAAGCGCCGTCGCTCCAGGAGCGCAGCGGATTCGGGGCCTCGCTCGCGGTGCGCGACGGTTTCGCGCTGGTCGGCGCCCCGACCCTCAGGGAGAGCGGCGGGGCGGTCTTCGCCTTCTCGCGGGGCGCCGACGGCTGGGCGATGGAGGCGCGCCTCGGCCCGCTCCTGCCCGAACCCAACGCCCAGTTCGGGTCCTCTCTCGGCTTCGACGGCGGCGACATCCTCATCGGGGCGCCGGGCAGCGGCATGGGCGCCGGCACCCTGTACGCCTACCGGCGCGACGCCGAGGGGCAGTGGCGCGAGGCCTCCATCCTTCTGCGCTCTCCGCTCGGCGAGCGTTCCGGCTTCGCCGGCGCGGCGGCGCAATCCGGCGGCCACCTCGTCATCGGCGCGCCGGGCGTCGACTCCGGCGCCGGCGCCGCCGTCGTCTACGAGCGGTCCGCCGCCGGCTCGTGGGAGGAGGGTGGCACCCTCGTCAACGACTACCGCGGCTTCCCCGCCATCGCCGGCGAGGAGATCGAGTGCAGCGAAGGGCGCGCGGATGTCTTCGAGTGCCGCGACGTGAACATCACCGCCTTCATGCCCATCAAGGATCTCGGCGGCACGCGCGCCACGCGCGTCAACGACATCTGGGGCTGGACCGACCCCGAAACGGGGCGCGAGATCGCGATCGTCGGGCGTACGGACGGCACGTCGTTCGTCGACGTCAGCGACCCGTACCACCCACGCTTCCTCGGCGACCTGCCCGCCACGGAGGGCTCGCGGCACATGATCTGGCGCGACATCAAGGTGTATCGCGACCACGCCTACATCGTCGCGGACGCGGCGCTGGAGCACGGCGTGCAGGTGTTCGACCTGCGGCAGTTGCGAGACGTGGGCGCGGAGCCCGTGACGTTCGAGGAGACGTTCCTCTACGACGGGATCCACTCGGCCCACAACATCGTGATCAACGAGGAGACGGGCTTCGCCTATGCCGTCGGGAACAGCGGCGGCGGCGAGACGTGCGGCGGCGGCCTCCACATGATCGATCTCGAGAATCCGGCCCAACCCGTCTTCGCGGGCTGCTTCGCGCAGGAGGGGACGGGACGCCGGGGCACGGGCTACGTACACGACGCCCAGTGCGTCACCTACCGCGGCCCCGACGTCGAGCACGTGGGCAAGGAGATCTGCCTCGGCTCGAACGAGACGGCGTTCAACATCGCGGATGTGAGCGACAAGGACGCGCCGGTCGGCCTCGCCACGATCGACTATCCGAACGTCGCCTACGCGCACCAGGGCTGGCTGACCGACGACCACCGCTACTTCTACATGAACGACGAGGGGGATGAGCCCCAGGGTCTCGTGGAGGGGACGCGCACGCTGGTGTGGGACGTGACGGACCTCGACGATCCGATCCTCGTCACCGAGTACATCGCGGAGACGACGGCCACCGACCACAACCTCTACATCGTCGGCGACCTCATGTACCAGTCGAACTACTCGGCCGGCTTCCGCGTGCTCGACATCTCGGACCCGGAGAACCCGGTCGAGATCGGCTTCTTCGACACCTCGCCCTACCAGGGCGGCGCGTCGTGGAGCAACTACCCCTACTTCGCGAGCGGCACGATCGCCGTGACGGGGACCGGGGACGGACTCTTCCTGCTCAAGAACATGGCGAGACCCCGCCTCGTGCCGTGACCGACGCGGCCCGGCCCGCCGACCCGAACCCCGAGGGCCCCATCGTCCTCTTCGACGGCGTCTGCAACCTCTGTGCGGGCGCCGTCCGTTTCATCATCCCGCGGGACCGCCGCGGCCGGTTTCGCTTCGCCCCCCTCCAGTCCGACGCGGGACGCCGGATCCTGGCGGGGAAGGGGGTCGAGACATCCGGACCCGGCGCGCCACCGCCGGAAACAGGAGAGCCGCCCGCGTCCCTGATCCTCGTCGCGGACGGACGCACCTACACGCGGAGCGGAGCAGCCCTTCGCATCGCGGCAGGGCTCGACGGGGGATGGCCGGTGCTCGCGGTCTTCCTGGTCATCCCCGCCCCGCTACGCGACCTGGCCTACCGCTTCGTAGCCCGGAACCGCTACCGCTGGTTCGGCAGAAAGTCGGTCTGCGAACTCCCCCCGACCGAAGAGAGCCGGCGCTTCCTCGACGCTTCGGAGTACCCCTAGCCCGGATTTCTCACAAGATGAAGTAGGCACCGGCCTCCAGTAGTCGCTAA
>VXMQ01000115.1 GCA_009841015.1 Candidatus Palauibacter denitrificans
AGGCGGCGGTGCTTCGGCTCGAAGTCGATCCGGAGAGCTACTGGCTCTACACCTCTTCGCCCCCGGACGCCGAGAAGCGCGCCGAAGCCGTGGCGAGGCACGGACTGGCCCGGGCGCTCGAAGCACTCGCGGGCCGAACCCATCCCACCCCACCAACCGAGAGGACGTGAACACCATGAAGGCAACTCCAACCGCTGCGATCCTGCTGGGGATCGTCGTTGTACTGCTGACGCTGCTACTGGCGGTGCTACCGTGCGATGCCGCCGCACAGCAATCGAGCGCGGACGCCACCCTGCTCCGGGTGCCTCTGCCGGAGGAGGGCGAAGAGCGGATCCCCCGGCTCCGCGCGCGCGTGCGCCATACCACGGTCATCGTGCTTCCGGCCGGGGAGCGGATCCTCGACTTCGTGTCCGGCGACTCCGAGTACTGGCACCTAACCGGCGCGGCGAACATCGCGTACCTGAAGCCCTTGGCCGAGGACGCGGCGACGAACGTGGCGCTCGTCTGCGAGTCGGGGCGCATCTACTCGTTCCTCGTATCGGAAAGCGGCGAGAAGCCGCCGCATCTCGTGGTGCGCGTCGAAGCCGGAGCGGAAGCGGTGGGCATGTCCGGCGCTCCCGGGTTCGTCGCCCGGAGCGAGGTCGCCGCCTACCGTGAGATGGTGGCCCAGGCTGTCGATGCCGCGGGGCTGGCCCGCGAGGAGGCCGAGGCAAGGATCGCCGAGGCGCGGGAGCAGGCGGCTGCCGAGATCGAGGCGTTCCGTGCCTCCTATCCCGAGCGGCTGCGGTTGGAGTACCGGCTGGACAGGGAGGCGTCCGAGCGGCCGTTCCGGGTCGAGGCGATGTGGCACGACGGGGAGTTCACCTATCTCCGTTCGCGCGCGCAGGAGTTGCCGGCGCTCTACGAACTCCGGGACGGCGAACCGAGCCTGGTCGCGTTCGATCTCACCGAGGACGGCCTCTACGTCGCCCGCCGTGTCTTGGGCGACGGGTGGCTCCGGATCGGCGACAAGCGGGCGGGCTGGCGGTTCGAGCCCGGGGAGGGTTCGAGATGAGCCGCTGGAAGCAGTGGATTAAGGAGCCGAAGGGCGCGCTGCCCGGCGGCTTCGTCACGAAGGCCGGGATCGCCCTGATCACCGTGCTCGTGGCCGGGCTTCTGCTCTCCTCGTCGTTTTCCGGTCCCGACGAGGCGGCAGAGGGCGTCGCCCCCACGCCGGCGCGGCCCGTGGACGACCGCACGGGCCGGTCGCTCGACGGGCGCTTCAGCGACGAAACCGACCGCCAGAGCCAGCAGGCGGCGGCGGATGCGGACCGGGATCGCCGACAGTCCAGTGCCCCGGGGCAGGAAACGACCGGACAAGACCCGGCGGCAAATTCAGGCAGCGCCGGGGGCGGCATGGGCCGGGCCGAGTTCGAGTTGCGCGAGGCGCTCCGGCTCGAGGAGGTCGAGCGCGGGACGCGTTCGCTCCGCTCATTCCCCGTCGCGCAGTCGCACCGGGATCCGAACGGACCCCCGGACGCAGCGGCGTCTCCCTTGGTACTGGAGCCTACCGACGCGGCACTCGACGGGGCGCTCGCCTCCCTCGGGCAATCCCTCGCCGCTCTCGAAGCCGAGATGGCAGCCGGTCTGGCGAGCGGAGGGCTGCCGCCCGACATAGGAGGCCCGGCGCCGCAATCCGCATTACCCCCGTCTGGCACCTCCGAGCCCGGCCGTTTGGTGCGGCCGGTTGACCCGCCGGGCTGGGAGCGCATCCACGAAGGCACGTTCCTCGAAGCGGTGCTCCTGACTCAGCTCTCGGGCGAGTTCCCCGGTCCGGTGCTCGCCATGGTGTCTGCGCCGCTCTATTCGGCCGACCGGCAGCGGATGCTGATTCCGCGCGGGGCGCGCGTCGTCGGCACGGCCCGGGCCGTCGAAACCCAAGACCAGAGCCGCCTCGCCGTCTCATTCCACCGGCTGCTTCTGCCCGACGGAAGCTGGGTGGACCTTGAGTTCACCGGCCTCAACCGGGTGGGCGAGAGCGCGCTCCGCGACCGGGTCAACCGTCGCTACGTCTCGACGTTTGCGGCTGCCGGAGCAGTCGGCGCGCTGAGCGGTCTCACGCTCGCCGGAGCCTCGCCATACGGACTTCAAGCGGGCGTAGGCCAAGGGCTCGGAGGCAGCGCCACCTCGATGCTGGACCGGTATCTGAACCGTCTGCCCGAGATCACGATCCGTGCGGGCCACCGGCTCCGCATCTGGTTCACCGCCGATGTCCTCGTCCCCTCTCCGGCCAAACACCGATGACACGAAAGGACTCTTCCATGCTTCACCGCATCCTCGCCCCCGCGCTTCTAGTCCCGATCCTGCTGCTCGCGGGCGCTCGTCCCGCGAGCGCGCAGTTCGACTTCGGGAGCTGGTTCCAGCGGGCCACGATCATCGCGAACCAGATCACGCAGATCTCGCACCAGGTCACCCAGATCCGGTCGATGGCCCGCCAGCTTACGGAACTCGAAGACCAGCTCGACCACATGGAACGCGCCGCCAAGGGCGAGATCGATGCGCTGCTCCAGCCGTTCTCCGACCTTGCCGCCGATCCCGTCGGCCTGGTGCGCGACGGACTCGGTTGGCGCTCGGACTTCACCGGCCCGGCCCGCGGAACGGTCGATGCCGTCCGCGCGATGGGGACCGGGCGCTCGTTCACGCGACACTGGAGAACCGCCCGCAACGCGGCCGACCGGGTGTCGGATGCCGACATCCTCGCTCTGTTTGCGAACCTTCCGCCCCAAGCGGCGACGCGCGCGCTGGAGGACCACCGCCGCGCCCGTGAGGCTGCCGACCGGCAGCGCGTGCTCGACTACGCGGCCCTCGACGCGGCGGCGGCGCTCGCCGGGACCATCGAGAGCGCGCAAGGCTCGTTCGGCGACCTCACCGCGAATGGGAACTTGTCCAACACGGCCCTCCAGCAGGCCGGGGTGGCGGCCTCGCTGAGCCAGGGCCGCATCAACGCGGCCCTCGGCCAGGTGCTCGCCCATCAGACGGCAATGGAGGCGAGCCGGGCGAGGCAGACCGAACTCGCCCACCTCGAATGGCTGGGCCGCTGGCATGACGGCCGTACGCGGGCGAACGCGCTCGCCGGGACGATGCGGAACGCAGCCTCGCTGAACCGGGCCGCGCTCCGCGACGGGCTCCTGTTCCGCGTCCCCTCGTTCTACCGGTAGGGGCGCGACCGCCATGCAACTGCCCCCGCAGTCCATCGACCCGAACGTCCCGGCGCAGATCCCCGCCGATCAGCTTCAGGACTTCAAGAGCTTCCTCGACGTGGTGCTCGACACCGTCGTCGGCGGGGCCGCGCCCGACGTTCACACGCTCGGGCTCCAGCTCTGGGGCGGGCTCGCCGCCGTGATGGTCGCCTGGACCGGACTCAAGATCGCGTTCAGCGGCACGTTCCAGCCGTGGGAGATCGTCAAGCTCGTGATCGGGATCGCCATCCCCCGCACGCTGCTCCACTACTACATCGTTCCGATTCCCGGCGTGGGGCTGACGTTTCCGGCCATGGTCGCCGGGGGCGGGATCTGGCTCCAGAACCTGTTCCTCTCCGACGTGGTGTCGGCGGGCTACACCGAGATGACGGCGCTCGTGCAGGCCTACAGCGCGCATTTGGGCGCGGCGTGGTCCACGGGCAACCTGCTATCCATCGTGACGGCGGGCGCGACCGTGATCTTCTCCTCGCTCATCACGCTCGTGATGGGCGCTTCGCTCGTGGTCTGCCTGCTCGCGCTCTTCTGCGTCACCTACGCGCAGGTGATCTGGGCGCAGGTCGCCATCGCCATCGCGATCCTGCTCGGTCCCGTGTTCATCGCGTTCCTGCTCTTCGAGCCGCTCTCGTTCCTGTTCTGGGGATGGTTCCGGACCATGATGGTCTACACGCTCTACGGCGTCGTGGCCGGTGCGGTGCTCAGGGTCTTCATGGGCGTCGGCATGGGCTACATCACGACCTACGCCGATGCCCTGATGGGCACCGGAACGGCGGACCCGTTCGAGCTCTGGCTCTGGGCCGTCGTGCTCATGCCGCTCGTCGTCTCCGGCCTCATGGCCGGGCTCAAGGTCGGCGAACTCGCCTCGATGCTCGTGTCCGGCTCCGGCTCCGCCGGGTCCGGGTTCGTCGCGCTCGTCATGCAGGGAGCGAGCAAGGCCGCCGCTCCCGCCAAGCCCCCCGTCTGAGTCCGAAGGAGAAGCCGATGATGAAACGAGACCGTGACACGGGCTGCGAGTACGCCGAGATCTGGGGCGATGCGGTGCAGGCGAACCGGAAGCTCAGGACGATCCTGATCTTCCTTTCGGCAAGCATCGTGCTCGGCGTCTTCGTGCTGCTGCGCATTGCAGGCGCGGAGCCTCCCAAGCCCATCGTAGTCCGGGTGGACGAGGTGGGCCGCGCCGAGGCGCTGGCCTACGAGGCCGCGACCGCGCAGGCCGATCCGCTGGATCCGACGACGAAATACTTCCTGAACCGGTTCGTCCACGACTTCCACTCGCGGCGCCGCGCGACGGCGCAGGAGCAATGGACCCGGAGCCTCCGGTTCCTCTCGACGGACCTGGCGAACGCGGCGTTCCAGAGGGACGGCGCGGAGGTCGCGAGCGTCGCGGCGGGCACCGCCGACACCGAGACCGAGGTCGAGCAGGTCGTGCTCCGCATCCACCCCGCGCCCGAGCCGCCGCACGGCGCGACGGCGGACTTCGACCTCGTGCAGTTGCGGGGCGAGCAGGAGCTTCGGCGCGAGCGCTGGTCGCTCACGCTCCGGTTCGAGTTCCTGGACTCGATCCCGCCCGAGCTGGTCGTCCACAACCCGATGGGGCTCCTCGTCACCTACATGCGGGCAGACCGGGCGCTCGTGACGGGAGACGAGCGATGATCGCGCATCTCAAGGGGCGCGAGAAGGCGCTCGAAGCGTTCGGCTGGACGGGCAGGAACGCCGAGTGGGTCGCGCTCGTGTGCCTCCATAGCGGGGTGTTCACGCGCGATCAGATCTCCGACTGGCTCGGGATCGATCGCTTCAAGGCGCTCCGCTTCGTGCAGGACATCACCGCGCGGAGGCTGGCGGCCGAGGATACCCAGGAGGGCCGCAAGATTTGCCGGATCTGTGGGCGCGCCATCTACCGGGCGCTCGGTGCCGAGGACATCCGCCACCGCCGAATCGCGTCCCCCGAGGTGCTGATGCGCCGTCTGCTTTCGCTCGACTACGTGATCGGACGTACCGGCCAAGCGTGGCTCCCGACCGAGCACGAGAAGGTTACCGCGTTCGAGGCGCTCGGCATCGAGCGAGCGCTGCTGCCGGTGCGCGTGTACAGGGGCGCCGCGGGCGAAACCCGGCGCTACTTCCCGCTGAAGCTGCCCGTCGCGCTCGACACCGAGCGCGCGGCGTTCGTCTACGCCGATCCGGGTCACGGGACCGCCGCGGGTCTCCGCTCGTGGGGCCGCGCGCACCGGGAACTCTGGGGCGCGCTCCAGGAGAGGGGCCGGACCATCGAGGTCATCGCAGTTGTTCGCACCGACAGCGAGTTCGATCGGGCGGAGAAGGTGTTGGCCAACTGGACCGACCCGGCCCGGTCTCCCAGCCGCTCGAAGGCGTCCGCGACCGGTCGCGAGATCCGCCGCGACATCGAGCGGATCGAAGAGGGCATCCGCCGCAGGGACGAGGGCGTGATCGAAAAGCACGGTAGCGTCCGGGGCTGCCTGGTCCGGCTCGCCGAACTCCGAGCCGTGCTTCCGACCGCGCCGTCGGAGGCGGTGATCGACGGCTTTACGGTTTGGCGGTCGAAGCGGCTCCCGGGAGACCCGTTTTGAGCGCCGGACGCGGGGCGCCGATGCCGATCCGCGCGTGCACATCTCACTTCGGGGTGCTTGTGCACGGAAGTTGCGTTCCCGTGTGCGCGCCTCCGATTGGGCATGTCGCGGGCTCGCTTGCGGTTGCGCCACGGCCAGCGGAGCGCGGGTGTCGATCCGCGCTCTCTGGCCGTGGCTGGGAGCGACCCCCCATCTCGGCATGCCTCGATCGGCCTCGGGGAGGATGGCGATGTGCATCCCCATCCTTCCCTCCGCTGCGGGGTCGCTCCCAGCCAGCAGTCCTTTCAGGAAGGGTTTCCAGCCGATGAGAACGGGCACGCCCGCCATCATCGGGTCCGCCATCGGCGCGGCCGGCGCGCGGGCGCTCAAGGTGCCGTTCCCGCCGCCGGGCACGAACCCGTACCTCGACCTGATCGCCTGGCACGATCCGGGGCTGCACGCCGTGCTCCGCGTCTGGCACTACGCGTGGCCCGCCGTCCTGGTCGTGCTCGCGGGCTCGTTCGCGCTCTCGGTCTGGCGGGTCTGGCTCCAGCCGCTGTTCCGGCCCACGCGGCGCGGCAGGCTGCCCGAGTGGCCCGCTTCGCCCGCCGACGAGGCGCCCTCGCTCGTGATCGGCGAGCTGCACCATCCGACCGTGCCGGAAGAGAGTGAGCAACCGTCGTGGCTCGTGATCCCCGAGAAGGGGCTCTACACCGGTACGCTCATCGTGGGTGCCGTCGGCACGCTCGTCCAGACGCTCCGCACACGGATCTTCCTGTCGCTCTCCGACGAGGCTTCCGCGCGGATCGCGTCCGAGATGTGCGGCAGCGTCATGAAGACGCGGGCCTCCTACACGTTCACCGAGACCACGGGCAGGCCCGAGTTCTCGCTTCTGTCCGGCCGCGCCGGGG
>VXMQ01000070.1 GCA_009841015.1 Candidatus Palauibacter denitrificans
TCCCCATCCCCCGCGCCCCCCGCTGGATCGAGTCTCCCACGCCCTAGCCCACGCCCCGGGCCAGTAGCGATCCGCCGATCCCGTCCGCCGGGGCGGCGCCGGACGAAACCTGCCCTCGACTCCCCCGTAGGCTCTCAGGTGAAGGGGCCGGTGACGGCAGGCGGGCGCGCACACGCGGATTCAACCTGACGGGGAGCGGCGGTTCGTATGAAGCGAGGCACGAAGGTACTGGTCTCCACGGTCCTGGTCGGCGGGCTGGGAGCGACGGCGTTCGCGGTGTCGAGCGCCGGGGACAGCGACGATGGCGAGACCGGAACGGTCGCCGTGGAGCGGGGCGAGATCGTGGACCGGGCGCTCGCCGTGGGACGCATCGAGCCGCTGGTCGAAGTGAGCGTGAAATCGCAGCTCGCGGGGGTCGTGCGGCAGATGTTCAAGGAGCCGGGCGAGTACGTCCAGCGAGGCCAGCCCCTCCTCGAAGTCCAGCCCAACCCCACTCCGATCGAGCTCGTCGAGGCGCGGCGCAACGTGGAGCTGCGGGACATCGAACTCCAGCAGCTCGAGCGGCAGCGCGACCGGCTCGACGCGCTGCGCGGCCGCGGATTCGTGTCCGAGGAGGAGTACGAGACGGTCGCCCGCCAGCACGACGAGGCCTCGCTCCAGGTCCAGATCGCGACCGAACGGCTCGCCCTCCTCTCCGAGGGCCGCGTGACGATCGGCGACGAAGCCGTCGAGACGGTCATCGCCGCTCCGATCCAGGGCTTCATCCTCGAGAAGATGGTGGAGATCGGCGACCCCGTCGTCCCGCTGACGACGTTCCAGGAAGGGACCGCCCTCATGACGATGGCGGAGATGGACGAACTGCTCTTCCGCGGCACGGTGGATGAGATCGACGTGGGACGGCTGACCGAGGGCATGCCGGTGGAGATCACGATCGGCGCGCTCCCGGACGCGCGCATCGAGGGCCGGCTGACGAAGATCTCGCTCAAGGGCCGCGACGAGGAGAACGCCACCCTCTTCCCGGTCGAGATCGCGGTGCTTCCGCTGGACGGCGCGGCGCTCAGGGCGGGCTACTCGGCCAACGCGCACGTCATCATCGAGCGCCGTGCGGACGTGCTCGTCATTCCCGAGCGCCTGGTCCGGTTCGAGGACGAGCGCACGCTCGTCACGGTCCGGCTGGGGCCCGAGGAGACGGAGGAACGCGAGATCCGCACCGGCCTCAGCGACGGCATCAGCGTCGAGGTGCTGGACGGGCTGGCGGAGGGCGAGCGCGTGCTGGAGCCCCCGCGGCGCGAGATCACATAGTGCGGGACACCAGCCCCCGGGTGACCGCGCGCGGGGCGGGCGCCCGGTGAGACTGTTCGACGCCGCCCGGCAGTTGTGGGCCGACCTCTCGGCCCAGCGCGTCAGGACCGCGCTCACGGTGCTCGGCATCACGTGGGGCACGGTGGCGGTCGTCGTGCTGCTCGCCTTCTCCGTCGGGCTCGAGCGGCAGACGATCAAGCGGTTTCACGGGCTCGGCGACCGGATCGTCATCCTCTTCGGCGGACGCACGACGATGCCGCACGCCGGGTTCAGGGAGGGACGGTCGATCCGGCTGCGGGAAGCGGATGCGGAGGTCCTGGCCCGCCGGATCCCCGACATCGCGATGATCAGCCCGGAGTACTCGACGCGGGCGGTGCCGGTCCGCTACGGCCGCAACGGCGTGAACCCGAACATCACCGGGATCTACCCCATCTACGGCGAGATGCGAAACATCATTCCCCTCCCGGGCGGCCGGTTCATCAACGAGCGCGACCAGCGGGAGCGGCGACGCGTCGTGTTTCTCGGCGACGAGGTCGCCCGCGTCCTGTTCGGGGACGCCGACCCCGTCGGCGACCAGGTCCGGATCGGCGACTCGCCCTTCACCGTCATCGGCGTGCTCCAGCCCAAGGTCCAGAACTCGTCCTACAACTCGCGGGACGAGGACCGCGTGTTCATCCCGGCCGGAACGCACGCGGCGCTGTTCGGCTCGCGCTTCGTCTCCAACCTCGTGTACCGGACCGCGGACGCGTCGCGGACGGAGGACGTGGAGGCGCGGGTGTACGAGGTTCTCGGCGCGAAGTACCGCTTCAACCCCGCCGACGACGATGCGCTGGCCGTATGGGACACGGCCGAGTGGGAGCGGATGTTCGGGTTCCTCTTCCTCGGGTTCAAGATCTTCTTCGCGATCGTCGGCAGCTTCACGCTCAGCGTGGGCGGGATCGGGGTCGCGAACATCATGTACATCGTGGTGCGCGAGCGGACGAACGAGATCGGGATCAAGCGCTCGCTCGGCGCCACCCGGCGATCCATCCTGTGGCAGTTCCTCACCGAGAGCATGCTCATCGTCGTCGCGGGCGCGGCGCTCGGCGTCGTCGTCTCGCTCGGAGTCGTGAAGCTGATGTCGCTCGTCCCGATGCAGGAGTTCGTCGGGACACCGACCATCTCGCTGCAGGTGGCGGCGGTGACTCTGGCGCTCCTCGCCTTCATCGCGATGCTGGCCGGGTTCTTCCCCGCCCGCCGCGCCGCGGCGCTCGACCCCGTCGAGTGTCTGCGCGACTGACCCATGTGGAAGATCCTCCTCGAGGAGTTCCTCGGCGACCTGCGGGCCCAGAAGACGCGCGCCTTTCTCACGATCTTCGCCGTGGTGTGGGGGACGATCTCGATCGTCCTCCTGCTCGCCTTCGGCCAGGGGCTCCGGAACCAGTTCTCCGTGGGGCTGCTGAACGCCGGCGAACGCATCTTCATGGTCTACGGCGGCCAGACGAGCATGGAGCACGAGGGGCTGTCGAAGGGACGGCGGATCCGGCTGCGGGAGGAGGATCTCGACCTGCTGCTGCGCGCGGTGCCGGAGTTCGAGATGGGCAGTCCCTCCTACGGCCGGGGCCGGACGCACCTGAAGGTGGAGGAGAACCAGACGACGACCTACATGGAGGGCGTGAACCCGGTCTTCTCCGAGTTGCGGCGCATGTTCCCCGCTCCGGGCGGCCGGTTCATCAACCAGCGCGACATCGACGAGAAGCGGCGCGTGCTCTTCCTCGGAGACGGGATCGCCGGACGCCTGTTCGGCGACGCGCCGCCCGTGGGGCGCACGGTGATGCTGGATGGCCTTCCGTTCCGCGTCATCGGTGTGATGGAGTCGAAGTTCCAGGACTCGAGCAACAACGGGCCGGACGAGGACCGGGCGGTGATCCCGGCCTCCACCTTCCGGAGCATCTACGGCCAGGACTTCGTGAACCACCTGCTCCTGCGGCCTCGCGACGTGCGGGACGCGGCGGTCGCCAAGGAGGAGCTGTACCGGGTGCTGGCCGGCCGCTACCGGTTCGACCGGGCGGACGAGCGGGCGCTCGCGATCTGGGACTTCATCGAGGACGAGAAGATCGTGGGCCAGATCGGGCTCGGGATTCAGATCTTCCTCGGACTGGTGGGCGCCTTCACGCTGATCGTGGCCGGCGTCGGGGTCGCGAACATCATGTACGTCGTGGTGCGGGAACGGACGCGGGAGATCGGCGTCAAGCTCGCCGTCGGCGCGAGGAAACGGCACATCGTGAGCCAGTTCCTCTTCGAAGCGATCCTCATCGCCGTCGGCGGGGGCCTCGCGGGGCTCGCCATCGCGTCGCTCCTCGTGACGGGCATCGATGCCCTGCCGATCGACGATCCGGCCCTGCAGTACATCGTGAACCCGAAGCTCTCCGTGCCCATTGCCGCGGTGTGCGCGGGGATCCTCATGGCGATCGGTCTGGTGGCCGGAATCCTCCCGGCCCGCAAGGCCGCCCGGCTCGATCCGGTGGAGTCGCTGAGGTACGAATAATCGTGCCGGTTTGGCGTTCCTTGCCCGTTACGCAAACCACCGTCGGCCGTTACATTTCGAAGCGGTGTTGCGCGTTGTCTTTTTCTGGCTCGATCCCGGCGAACGGCGCCTCGGATTCGCCCTCTTCAAGCAGGAGTACGCCATGAAACACAACCTCTCTCTACGAACTGCGGCGGTCGCCGCCTTTGCGGCTCTCGGCGGCCTGATCGCGCCGTCCGGGGCGCTCGCCCAGGGCGTCACGACCGCCGCCGTCAACGGGCGCGTGACCGGGCAGGATCTCACACCGCTCGCGACCGCCGTCGTCACCGCGGTGCACGGCCCCAGCGGGACGTCGTACTCGACGCTCACCCGGGCGGACGGGCGCTTCAACATCCCGGGCATGCGGGTCGGCGGACCCTACACGATCTCCGTGTCGCTCATCGGCTTCGGAGACGAGTCGGCCGAAGCCCTCGTCCTCGCTCTGGGCGAAAACCGGCGCATCGACTTCGTGCTCGGTGTCGAGGCCGTCGCCGTGGGTGAAATCACCGTCACGGCGGAGCGCGGCGCGATCCTCTCGAGTGGGCGCACCGGACCGCAGCAGACCGTGACGACGCGCGAAATCGAGAGCCTCCCGACGATCGCCCGCAGCATTCAGGACTTCGCGCGCCTCACGCCGCAGGCGCTGGGGACGAACATCGGGAGCAGCGAGAACATCGGCGGGATCAGCATCGGCGGTAAGAACAACCGCTTCAACAACATCTCCGTCGACGGCGCGATCCTGAACGACGTGTTCGGACTCCCGGCCAGCGGGACCCCCGGCGGACAGGCGAACTCACAGCCGATCTCGCTCGACGCGGTCCAGGAGTTCCAGGTCGCAATCGCGCCCTTCGACGTGCGCCAGGGCGGCTTCACCGGCGGCTCGATCAACGTCGTCACCCGCTCGGGCACCAACGACTTCGACGCCTCCGGCTACGCCTTCGGGCGGAACCAGGGCTTCACGGGCAACCTCGACGACAACCCGCTGTCCGACTTCAGCGAACTGCAGGCGGGCTTCCGGGCGGGCGGGCCGATCCAGCGCGACAAGATCCACTTCTTCACGAGCGGCGAGATCAAGCAGACGAGCCGTCCGCTCGCGCTGGGGCTTGTCGGCAGCAGCCAGACGAACACGATCGATTTCATCGACGCGGGGACGATCAACGAGATCGTCGACATCGCGAACTCCGTCTACAACTACAACCCGGGTCGCTTCGAAGAGAGCCTCCAGCGGGAGACGGACGACTTCAAGTTCTTCACCCGCTTGGACTTCAACCTTTCCGACAGCAACCACCTCATCGTGCGGCACAACCATGTGAACGCCAATTCGCAGCGGGGCATCAGCCGCCACTCCGGGGAGGTCGGACTGCCCGGTCAGGGGTACACGTTCGACGCCGTATCCAATTCCACCGTGATACAGCTCGACAGCCGGCTTGGAGCCGCCTCCGCCAACATGTTCCGCGTTTCGTACCAGCGTCAGCGGGACGAGCGGACGCCGGACCTCGCGATCTTCCCCGAGGTCGACATCGAGCCGTTCGATGGCGAGAGCGAGAGCGTGACGCTGGGGATCGAGCGCTTCTCGCAGCAGAACGCGCTCGATCAGGACGTGTTCGAGATCACCAACGACCTCACGCTCTTCCGGGGCGACCACACGTTAACCTTCGGGACGCACAACGAGTTCTATTCGTTTTCGAACCTCTTCATCCAGGACGCCTTCGGGCAGTGGGAGTTCGACGGCGAGAACGCGCTCGACAACTTCCGCAACGGGATGGCGACGCGATACCGGGCGTCGATCTCGCGGCTCGCGGACCCGTACCCGAGGGCGGAGTGGGGCGCCATGCAGTTCGGCTTCTACGCCCAGGACCAGATCGACCTCAGCGATCGTTTCAACGTCTCGCTCGGGCTCCGCGCGGACATCATGGCGATGCCCGACCCGCCGCTCGAGAACCCGAGCTTCGCGGCCGCCTTCCCAGGCCGGCACACGAGCGACGTGCCGAGCGGCAACGTGATGTGGTCGCCGCGGGTCGGGTTCAACGCCGCGCTCGATGAGGATCGGAGGACGCAGCTCCGGGGCGGCACCGGGATCTTCACGGGCCGCAACCCGTTCGTGTGGATCTCGAACCAGTATTCGAACACGGGGATGGATTTCATCCGCATCGACTGCGCCCCGTGGCGGGGCTGCACGCCGCCGCCGTTCACGGGCGACCCCACGCCGGTGCCGGTGCCCGGCGCGGAGATCGCGACGACCGAGGTCAACCTCACGGACACGAACTTCAAGTTCCCGCAGGCCTGGCGGACCACGATCGGCGTCGACCGCGAACTGCGCGACGGCCTGGTGCTCACGGTCGAGGGGATCTACACGAAGAACGTGAATGACATCCTCTACCAGGATCTCAGCATCCGGCCGGAGGGGAGGACGAGCGACGGTCGCGTGCTCTTCGCCGACGACCCCGTGGACCGGGAGTTCTCGCCCGGCGTTTTCCTGCTCGGCAACACGAACCAGGGTCGCCAGGTCCAGTTCACGACGCAGTTGCAGAAGCGCTTCGGCGGCGACTTCCTGCCGAACATGTTCGGCAGTCTCGCCTATACGTGGACGGACGCCACGGACGTGAACAGCGGGCAGTCCAGCCGCGCGATCTCGAACTTCCAGTACAACGAGATCGGCGTCGACCCCAACAATCCGGGCGAAGGAACGGCCGACTTCGAGATCAAGCACCGGATCATCGCCTCGCTCTCGCAGCGCATCGCGTGGAGCGAGGACGTCGGGACGACGATCACGGCGTTCTACGAGGCCCGAGCGGGCCGGCCCTTCAGCTGGACGTATTTCGGGGACGCGAACAACGACG
>VXMQ01000036.1 GCA_009841015.1 Candidatus Palauibacter denitrificans
ATTCCCTGGCGGGACCGATACCGCCGGAATTGGGAAGGCTCCGCAACCTGACGACTCTCATCCTCACCGGGTACGGCATTTCGGGCTCGATACCGCCGGAATTCTGGAACCTCAGCAAGTTGGAATGGCTAACCCTCTCCTACACGGGCCTCACGGGTCCGATTCCGTCGCAGATTGGCAATCTTGCGAACCTGCGAGTTCTGCAACTCGTCCAGGCACCGGGTGATTTCGGAACAAGGAAAGCGGGCTTCACGGGATCGATCCCCTCCGAACTCGGGAGGCTATCCGATTTGTCAACACTGAGGATCGGTCATCACGCGTTCACGGGTCCGCTACCGCCGGAGCTCGGCAACCTCGCCAATTTGCGGAGTCTGATCATAGCGCAGGCCCAGGGAGAGCAATCCCGTGACGGGATTGGACTGACTGGAGCGATCCCGCATGAGTTGGGGAAGCTCGACAGCCTGGAAAAGCTATGGCTGGACAGTAACCATCTGTCTGGCAGGGTTCCTGCCGAACTGGGCAGCCTCGCCAGGCTGAGAGATCTGCGTATTGGCAACAATGAACTCGAAGGCCGTGTTCCCAATACCTTCCTCAGTCTCGATCTGGAACAGTTTCAGTGGCAAAAAAATCCGCTGTGTTTGCCTGCTACGCCCGCCTTTGAGACTTGGCGAGGACGGATCCGGACGGCTATCGGCCCGTACTGTGCCGCTAGTGCCAACGTCGCCGCAGAGTGGGCCAGCGGGTTCGGGATCGTTACGAACCCGACCTCGGTCGAGCCCCTTGACCGCTGCACGGCTCTTTCGGGCCCGGGCGTCACCCAGACCGGCACACCAACGCAAGCCGAGCACGTAGTCTGGACCGGAGCAGGCGGGGAGGTGATCCGGGACGCTTCCACCGGCTGCTCGAACTACCGGCCTGACCAACCGTGAGCTGTTGTCCGGTTGGTCAGGCTCTTCTCCGTTACTCGTCCTGACGAAAACGTGAGATGGGTCGGGAGGCGGTGGGGCGGCGGCCGGCGCCTCGCGCACTCCGGCTACGGATGGTGGGCCGTGAGGGAGGCGGCTGCCCGGGCCGTCTAGCTAGGCACCGATAGCCGAGGAGCAGGCCCGGGTCGAATCACGCCGTGCTCCGCATATGGCTGTTCGAGAGTTCGCGAGCCCGGCGAACCGGGACGGTTGATTGCGCGGCCGGCGGCAGACTTGAAGGTTTCACGGCGCTCGGGGAGGCTCCTGACAGGGGACCGAAGCTATGAAGCGACGTCGTGAGAATCCGCCGCGTCCGCCGCGTTTCAGCAAGGCGTGGTTTCTTGATTGGGGTCGCACGGTGGTTGTCGTGGCCCTTTTCTTCATCTTCGGCCGGGCGTTCCTCGTGGCCACGTTCGTGATCGATTCGGGCTCGATGGAGGAAACGCTGCTGGTGGGCGACTTTGTGCTGGTGAACAAGGTATCGCTGGGAGCCCCGATTCCCTTCACGAACTCCAACCTGCCGGGGTACGCTCAACCGGAGCACGGCGACATCATCGTGTTTCGCGCCGACCACTCCCCGGGGATCGACATCGTCAAGCGCACGGTCGGGCTGCCCGGCGACACGCTTCGCATGGATGGTGGCATCCTCTACCGGAACGGAGTCGCCATCGATGAGCCCTACGTACGGCGGAACCCACGGATCCCGGACTCCTTCGACCCGAAGATGTTGTGGCAAGCGGACTACTTGCTGCCGGAGCTGTCCCGGGACGCGTACCAGCCGACGCGCGACAACTGGGGTCCCATCACCGTTCCCGAGGCGCGGTACTTCATGATGGGGGACAACCGGGACGACAGCTTCGACTCGCGATCATGGGGCTTCGTAGAACGCCGCAAGATGCAGGGAACGCCGCTCTTCCTATACTACTCGTACGACCGTGAAGCTCTGAAGCCGTTTCGCATTTTGACGGCGATGAGACCGGGGAGAATCGGGCCTCCGCCACGCTAGCCGCATTCAAGCAAGGATCGGGTAGGAGGTTGAGTGGGCCCGGGTAGATTTGGTGAAGCAGCGTCCCCTGGCGGGGCCGATGCTTCACCGAGCTCGCGCCCGGGACGGGCGCTCGGTTGAACTACCGTCGACATAGCCGTCCGTGAGGTCGGTCTGGAGATCGAAGCCGGGGAGAGGTTTGAGGGCCGGTGGAGGAATAGTGGGCCCGGGTAGATTTGAACTACCGACCTCACGCTTATCAGGCGTGCGCTCTAACCAGGCTGAGCTACGGGCCCCGAAGAAGACCGGCGCGCGACCGTTCCGCGTGGGCGGAGGGTCGGGCGCCGGGCGGCGTCCATCCTAAGGAGACGGCGCGGCGGGTTCAAGTTTCCGCCCCCCGCGGCGCTCTGCGCCAGCTCCGGCGAGCGGAACCCGCGCATCTGACGGAGGGGCGTGGTAGGCTGAGCACGGTGACCGGGGAGCGGTGGGCCCGGGTAGAGTTGATGAAGCAGCGTCCCCTGGCGGGGCCGATGCTTCATCGAGCTCGCGCCCGAAGCGGGCGCTCGGTTGAACTACCGACCTCACGCTTATCAGGCGTGCGCTCTAACCAGGCTGAGCTACGGGCCCCGAAGAAGACCGGCGCACGACCGTTCCGCTTGGCGGAGGGTCGGGCGCCGGGCAGAGTCCATCCTAAAGGACACCACCCAACGGGTTCAAGTTTCCCGGGCGCCGGGGACTCCGTTTTCGACGACGTAGCTGGCGCGGGTGGCGATCGGGGCGTCGGGGCGCGTGACGTAGGGCATGACGCGGAAGTCGGTGCGGAGGCGGGCGGGGGAGAGGCGGCAGCGGACGTAGCCGCGCTGGGCGTTGAAGAACTTGATGTGGGGGTTGTGGCCCATGGCGTTGTCGCCCTGCGGCCCCGTGTCCACTCCGTCTCCGCTCGAACTGATGGAGGTGCCGGCGAATTCGACACCGACGGTCGGGGAATCCGCGCGCTCGAAGTCGAGCTTGAGGTCGTTGACCCAGTTGGTGTGGAGGTCGCCGGTGAGGACGACGGGGTTCGAGGGGCGGCGCTCGTGGAGGAAGGTCATGAGACGGTCGCGGTCCGCGGGATAGCCGTCCCACTTGTCCATGGCGAGGGTGAGTTCCTCTTCGCCTTCCTCGTCGCCCTCCAGCAGCCGGGCCATGAAGACCTGGTTGGCGAGGACGTTGTAGCGGGCGGATGACGAGTCGAGGCCGTCGAGCAGCCAGTCGGCCTGCGGGCGCCCGAGGATGGTGGCGCCTTCCGCGCGCTGCTCCGCGCAGGGCGGTTGCCGCCGGCCGCCGCAGGGCTGGAGAGTGCGGTACTGGCGCGTGTCGAGGACGTGGAGCCGCATCAGCGAGCCGAAGTCGAGCCGGCGGTAGAGTTGCGCATCGGGGCCGGCCGGGAGCGACGTCCGTCGCAGGGGGAAGTTCTCGTACATCGCCTGGAAGGCGGCGGCGCGGCGGGCGAGAAACGCCTCCCGGGTCATCTCCTCGGTGTTGTGGTCGCCCGCCCAGTCGTTGTCCACCTCGTGGTCGTCGGGGGTGAAGACCCAGGGGGCGGCGGCGTGGGCGGCCTGGAGGTCGGGATCCCTTTTATATAGGGCGTAGCGCGCGCGGTAGCCGTCGAGCGTGCGCGGTTCCTCCGTGTCGTGGCGTCGCACGAGGTCGTCACGGTTGCCGGGGCCGCTCTCGTAGATGTAGTCGCCGAGGTGGATGACGAGGGCGGGGGACTCGGCGGCCATGTGGCGGAAGCCGGTGTACCAGCCGCGCTCGTAGTGTTGGCAGGAGACGAAGACGAAATCAAAGCGGTCCGGCAGGGCGCCGGGCGCCGGGGCGGTGCGCGTGCGGCCGACGGGGCTCGTCGCGCCGGCGGCGTGGAAGCGGTACCAGTAGTCGCGCCCGGGCTCCAGGCCCTCCACCTCGACGTGAACGGAGTGGCCGAGTTCCGCGAGCGCCGCCGCCTCGCCCGACCGCACGACGCTCCGGAAGCCGTCGTCCGCCGCGACCTCCCACCGCACGGGGAAGGCGGCGCCGGGGTCGCCGGGCAGGGCGAGCAGGCGCGTCCACAGCACGACGCCGTCCGCGGCCGGTTCCCCGGAGGCCACCCCGAGTTCGAACGGAAAGCGATCGAACGGAAAGCGGTCGACGGAGCCTCCGCCGGCGGAGCGCACGCGGATCCCGCCGCCCCCCGCGCGGGCCGCCGGGCCGAACTGCGCGAAGGGAAGCGGCGCCAGCGCGCAGAGCGCCGCGGAGCGCGACCACGCGGCGAGGAAATCACGGCGCGTCGTCACCGCGAAATCCGTCCCGCGGCGCCCCGGTTTCGATTGCCGCCGCCAGCCCGCCGATCTAGCTTCACTCGCATGAAAATCCGTCCCTTCGGCGCCCCGATGGCGCTCCTCGCGGCCGTGCTCCCGGTCCTCTCCGCCTGCGGCAGGCAGACGGCCTTCGGAGAGGCGAACAGCCTCATCATCCTCGCCCCCGACTCGCTCTCGCAGCAAGTGGAGGAGGAGACCCGGCGGGTCCTCGAACCCACGATCTTCACGAGCCGGGACGAGAAGCAATACGAGGTCAGCTTCGTCGACCCGGGCCACGAAAACGTCGGCCAACTGAAACTGTTCCGTAACCTGATCGTGTTCGGGACGGCGGACGATCCCCTCATGCTCGAGGTGGCGGCCGAGGCGGGCCAGGATCTCGACGCGCTCGAGCCGGGCCGCGTCTTCCAGGCCTCCAACGTATGGGCCCTCACCCAGACCGTGACGGGGGTCCTGCTGCGGTCCGGCCGCGAAGCCGAGTCGTGGGTGGCGGCCCTGCCGTCGGTCCTGAACGCGGTGGACACGAACTACCGCGAACTCGTGCTGCGGCGGATGTTCGCGACGGCCCCCGACACCGCGCTCAGAACGGACCTGGGGCGCCGGTTCGGCTTCTCGATGCTCGTCCCGGAGGTCTACGACCGCATCGCGCGGGACCTCGGCGGCGGCGACAGCCTCGTCATCCTGCGCAACGACAACCCGGACCCGAGCGAACTCATCCGCTCGATCCTCGTCGCCTGGCGCCCGGGCGTGGACTCGCTGACGAGGGAACTGGCGCTGGAGTGGCGCGCGGAGATCGACGCCGTCCACTACAACGTCCCGCAGCGCATCGACGACACGAATTCGAGCGTGGTCAGCTTCATGTGGGAGGGCCGCCCGGCGCTGGAAGTGACCGGCGTGTGGCAGGACGAGTCGGGCGGGTTCCCCGCCGCGGGCCCGTTCATCGTGTGGCTGGTCGACTGTCCGGCGCGCACGTACTTCGTCGATGCGTGGCTCTATTCGCCGAACCGGGCCAAGTACGAGTACATGCTGCAGTTGCAGGAGATTCTCGGGTCGTTCCGCTGCGTCGAGTAGCCGAACGCCACAGCCAAATCTGACACGCCCGGCCGGACGGGGTCGCCTGGATGCAGTTCGTTCATCTTCACACGCATAGCGAGTACTCGCTCCTCGACGGCGCGAACCGGATCGACGACCTGGTCGAGCGCGCGGTCGAACTCGGCATGCCCGCCCTCGCCCTCACGGACCACGGCAACCTGCACGGCGCGTGGGAGTTCCAGGAGAAGGCCCGCGCCCGGGGGATCAAGCCGATCATCGGCTGCGAGGCCTACGTCGCGTACGGCGACCGCCGCTCCCGCCGCATGGAGGAGGGTGCCCCGGCCCACAACGCGCACCTCGTGCTCCTCGCCGAGAACCGCCGCGGCTACGCGAACCTCGTAAGGCTGTCGTCGATCGGGTACACGGAGGGCTTCTACCGCCGCCCCCGCGTGGACCGCGAGACGCTGGAGCGCTACTCGGAGGGGATCATCTGCCTCTCCGCCTGCCTCGCCGGCGAGGTCGCGCGCTACCTGCAGCACGAGCGCTACGACGACGCGAAGCGGGCGGCGGAATGGCACGCGGGCGTGTTCAGGGACCGCTACTGGCTCGAACTCCAGAACCACGGGATCCCGAAGCAGGACCTCGTCAACAAGGGGATCATCGAGATCTCCGAGGAACTCGGCCTGCCGCTCGTCGTCACCAACGACGCGCATTACATGCGGCGCGAGGACGCGGACGCGCACGACACCCTCCTCTGCATTGGCACCGGCAAGGACAAGGCCGACCGCGACCGGCTCCGCTTCCACGGCGAGGAGAGCTACTTCAAGACCGCCGACGAGATGGCGGAACTCTTCCCGGACCTGCCCGGCCTGCTCGCCGAGACGGTGAAGATCGCGGAGCGCTGCGACGTCAAGTTCGACAAGCAGTACCAGTTGCCCGGCTTCCCGCTTCCGGACCGCTTCTCCGATCCCATGCAGATGCTGCGCCACGAGGCGACGGAGGGGGCGAACGCCAGGTACGGCGATCCCCTGCCGGACGAGGCGCGCGACCGCCTCGACTACGAGCTCGGGGTCATCGAGAACACGGGGTACGCGGGTTACCTGCTCATCGTCTGGGACTTCATCGTCGCGGCGCGCGAACGGGACATCCCGGTGGGCCCCGGCCGCGGATCCGCCGCAGGGTCGATCATCTGCTACGCGCTCGGCATCACCGACGTGGACCCGCTCGAGTTCG